>NZ_JAUSKL010000008.1 GCF_030646925.1 Candidatus Binatus sp.
CCTTCCTGCCTGACAAGTCCATTCGCGACAGCCCGCATCTGGGATGAGATTTTCCGTGATCGGCGGACGATCAGGGAAACCCAATTCCCTGATCCGCGATATTAATTCCCTGATCGGATCGTTAGGGAATTACCTGAAAAAGCGCAATGAATGAGAGGTCTTTTCCCGGCTGAAAAGCGTCGGACGAGCCCGAAAAACGATCATTTCCCTGTTTTTTCCCTGATGATCAGGGAATCCAGACGCGGAGCGTAGTTCGCGGTCGCCTGCACCCACCACCATTCAGTCCTCTGGTTTCCGGACATGTCGGAGAAACGCTCGAAATGCGCGCGGGTGCGCGCGATTCGCTATCACCGATGGAGCCAGAGAAGGTCTCCGGCCGGGCTAATCGTCGGAACACGCCGAAACCTATCCGGGCCGGATTTGGGTGGTTCCATCCGTGGGCGAGCGGCATTAGCCTCGTACTATAGCGATCGCGAACCCCTGCCTTGCGTCGCGCACGATGGTGTGAGGTGAAAGGAACGGTATCGTCAAACGGGTCAACTGCCCGCCGCGATCGCTTTGAATTCTTTCGCGTTGTTTCGAGCGGCCAGGTTCTCAGTGCATGGTCGAACCGACCTGCTCCAGATCTAAGTTAAGACGATGAACTCGCTGGAGCGCCTCTTCATGCGCGCTCCAAAGCAGGGGAAGATCGATCCGTCGGGTGAGGTCGATGACGGTCAACTCGGCCGGCTGATGGCCTTCGATAATCGCCTCGACAGTTCTGGGTGCCAGAAATCCAAGCGGCATCAGCTCGCGCACGTAGCGAGCCGCGACCCCATCCCGCTTCGCGATCTCGCCAACCGACTGCATGCGGCCTGCGATCAAGTCTTGCGACCACCTGCGGGCGCGGGCAACCGCCTTGAGCAGCGGAAGGTCGACCCGGCCGGGTGTGGAGTCGCCTTCAAGCACCATCCGCATTTCGACACCGCGGCGCTTTACCTGCATGGGGAGCGATTTCTTGAGAGAAAGATGATCCGTCGGTGCGCCGCCCCCTGCTCCAGGAGGTGGCAGCGGCAACCTTAGCGACAGACGGACGCCCTCGCGGCTGAGGTCGACACGCTCCGCTAGCTCGCTCACCGCTGTTGCGGTTTCCGTATCGGATCGCAGCCGTTCAATCCACACCTGAGCGGACTCGAGGACCGGCTTCAGCCGATTAGGGTCTGTGCCAGACTCTTCAAGCGCCAGAGCGATCGCCGCTCGGTCGCTGAGAATCTCCTGAGCCGCCGCAGAGATGGTCTGCTCGATTTCTGGCGCGGATATCCGCCACGCCTGCTCTGCGTCTTGCGACTCGCCTCTGACCAGTCTTCGAGAAACGTAATACCGGTAGCGGCGTTGGCCTTTTGCTGCGCCTTGGACGTAGAGCGGTTCGCCGCTTTCGTCGAACAGCTTGCCTGCCAATGGACTTCGCGGCGCCTCGGTCTTGCGGCCTTCACCCTGGCGGACCGCCCGGCTGCGTAGCTGTTGTTGGACCCGCTCCCACAGGTCGCGGCTAACGATGGCCTCGTGCTGTCCAATGTGGCGTTCATTCCTGTGTCGGATCTCGCCCAGATAGATTGGGTTGGAAAGCACGTTATAGAGCGCTCCACGCGAGAACGGCTTGCCGCCTCGGGTGTTGCCCTTTCTCGACACTCTGGTCGCAGAAACAATTCCACGGCTGTCCAGATCCTTCTTCAAAAGTCGGACGCTGCCGAGTTCGAGGTATCGCTCAAAAATATGCTGTACAGTTTTGGCTTCATTTCCGTTGACCAGCAACTTGCGCTCGCGGACGTCGTATCCAATCGGAACTGAACCTCCCATCCAGATCCCTCTACGCTTGGAGGCGGCGACCTTGTCGCGGATGCGCTCGCCGATAACTTCGCGCTCGAACTGAGCGAACGAAAGCAGCACGTTTAGGGTGAGTCGGCCCATCGAGGTGGTGGTGTTGAACTGCTGGGTGACCGCCACGAATGAAACGCCGTGCGCGTCGAACAACTCGACCATCCTGGCGAAGTCGGCCAGCGACCGGGTCAGGCGATCGACCTTGTACACGACCACGACGTCGATCATGCCCTCGCGGATACTGGCGAGCAGTTGCTGTAACGCCGGCCGTTGTATCGTACCGCCCGAGAAGCCGCCGTCGTCGTAGGCGGTCTTGATCAACTTCCAGCCCTCGCCCGCCTGGCTCCTGATGAACGCCTCGCACGCCTCGCGCTGCGCATGCAGAGAGTTGTAATCCTGCTCCAGTCCTTCTTCAGAGGACTTGCGGGTGTAAATTGCGCAACGCCTGATCGGTGAGCTAGCCATTGACCACCTCCTTGGCTCGATGCTTCAGGCCGAAGAACAGCGGTCCCGACCAGCGGGCGCCCGTGATCGCACGCGCTACTTCCGAAAGCGATTTGTAACGCCGACCGCGGTAGATGACGTCGTTGTCGAGCACGGTGACCCGGTGTCTGATCCCTCGCCACTCCCGGATCAGCACCGTCCCGGCACCTGCTCGCGGTCTCGGACTACGTTGCTGAGCAAACTCTCCGCGGCCATCGAAAACGCGATTAAGGATTATGTGCGCGGACGGCTTGAGGCCACCAAAGGCCTTTTCCTGGAGGCGGTACGCGATTGCACGAATCAGAAAGGACCGGCCGATATGGCCTGACGGCTCCTTCCCATACACGGTCTTCCAGCGCTCGCGAAGGTCCTTGAAGCTTGCCTTCGATAGACTCGCAATCTCGGCGCTGAGCGCACCACGATCCAGAACGGGCGCCGGCCGCTTCATAGTTGTTTCTCTCGATATTTCGCGACCTTAAGATCGGCATCCAAGCTCATAGGCGGTCCTCCTCGTGGCGCGCGACTTGCTGACACACACATTGCTCGATTCGCCGCACGTAGCCAGTCCCGCAAGCGCTCAACTTGGTCGGTTAGTACCCCTGAAATTGCCCGCGAATTAGGCTACTAGTGAGGCGCGTTGGACATGCGTTAGGTCGGCCGGTTGCACGCAGTCATGCCCGAGTGCATGAGATTCTGCCGTGCTATCGAATAGTGTGCACCGGCGCACATGTAGAGCGCCCTACTTGGGAGGTTGCTTCCGCATGTATAGAGACGTGGTGCAATGGTCGAAGATCCGACATTGGATTCTGGTGCAGGGTCGCTCGATCCGCCGGGTTGCTTCCGAGAAGGGCATTGACCCGAGAACCATCCGCAAAATGCTGGATCATGCACTTCCTCAGCCGTACGGCCCGCGGAGCCATAGGTATCCGAAGCTCGGGCCACACACGGCTTCGATTCGGCGGCTGCTTCGGGAGAACGTCAATCTACCGCCTGAGGCTCGGCTCTCGGTCAAGGACATTTACGAGCGCCTTCGCGATGAGGAAGGCTTCCGCGGTGGATACACCACGGTGAGCGACTATGTTCGTCCGATCGCGCCGGTGCGCGACTATGTTCGTCGGGTTGAGCGCGATGAAGACCGCATCTGGGAACACGCCTACGATTTGTTGATATCAGTAGAGAAGAAGCGAGTGCTCGATTTTCTCTCATTGCTTTCTCGCGCCGATCCACCCGTCATCTCGCCGGTTCGAAAAAAGCAGTTCTTCCATGATGTCGGTCGGTTGATCGGCATCACCCCAAAGCCCAATAAGAGAGCAGCGCTCCGAAGCGCCGCGTTCGAGTGGATGCGCTCTGTCCTTCAGAAGGAAATCAGCGACGACGCACTGCGCCGCGAGATGAGCGACCTGCCCGACCTCAACCACTTGCTGCGGCGCCTGTATGAGGGCCGCCTATCCGATCGCAACCGGTCAATGGTCGTTCTGGCGAGCCGACGCGGTCTGAGCAGCCGCATGATCTGTGGTTTTCTCGATATCGATAATAAATCCTGTCGCAAATATCTTTGGAGGTTCGAGCACGGGGGTTATACAGAGCTATTCGCGCCTCAAATCAACTCCACCCGGAAGTTCGACGATGAGGCGATCAAGAAGGCGATCTTCGGGCTCTTGCACGAACCCCCGTCCAATTACGGCATCAATCGCACGACTTGGATCATGACCGACCTGTCTCGGGTTCTGAGGGAAACCGGCAGACCCGCCTGCCCCGAGGTGATCCGGAAGATCACGAAAGCAGCGGGATACCGCTGGCGCAAGGCTCGCGTCGTACTAACATCTAGCGACCCCGAATACTCCAAGAAACTCGATCGCATTCGCTCGATCCTCTCCGGGCTTTGTCCGGATGAAGCGTTCTTCTCGATCGACGAATTTGGTCCCTTTGCGGTGAAGATGCAGCTAGGCCGCACATTCACTGCGCCCGGCGAGCAGCGCATTGTGCCGCAGTGGCAGAAATCCCGAGGCTGCCTGATCCTGACGGCGGCGCTTGAGTTGTCCGGCAACCAAGTTACCCACTTCTACAGCACGAAAAAGAATACGACTGAGATGATCCGAATGATGGAGCTCTTGGTCGAGCAATATCGCGACCGGCGGAAGCTGTATCTCTCATGGGATGCAGCCTCCTGGCACATCTCGAAGCGATTATCTGAGCATGTCGAAGTTCACAATGCGGTCGCCGCCGGTGGCGCTGTACCGATCATCGAGGCCGTTCCATTGCCGTCAGGTGCTCAGTTCCTCAATGTGATTGAATCCGTCTTCAGCGGCATGGCTCGCGCGATCATCCACAACAGTGACTACCAGACACTCGATGACGCGAAGGCAGCGATAAATCGATACTTTGAAGAACGGAACGCGCACTTTAGGCAGCATCCCAGAAGAGCCGGAAAGAAGATTTGGGGCAAGGAGCGCGAACCCGCCGCTTTCTCCGAAGCAAACAATTGCAAAGATCCGCGTTACCGGTAACGCACTTGATTCTTCTCAGGGGGACAGCGACACCGACTGGGGGCGCCACAACTCAGGGCCTCAAAGGTCGTCGTCAGCTCTTGCAACGCGGCGAAACTGATCCGCCACGCACCCTTGCCTGACGTCGGGCGCTGCCTGCGCACCACGCCCCGGCCAACGCCGGCACTAACATCGCCCCACGCAATCCCGATGAGACAGAGTTGATTTGACTGCCTGACCAGCGCAAATCCACTCCGCTCTAAGTGCCGGGTGAATGCTGCTTCCTGCCAAGCCCCGCCTTCATCGCCGCCGAAGCGGAGATTGCTTTTACGCACGCGGGGGAGAGGATCAGTTTTTCCCGGGCACGGGTCAGAGCCACATACATGACGTAAGCTTCTTCCAAGTCGATAGTCGGTTTGCCGTTCTCAAGCTTGACGAATTGATTAAAGTCCGACGATATCAGCACGCGCGGCCATTCAAGGCCTTTAGCCTTGTGCACCGTGCTGACCGTGATCTGCGCACCGGCAGGAGAATCAACACATGCTTCCAGCTGCCGGCACATCAGCAGAACCTTCCGATCGTGTTTCTCTATCAAGCGAACGAGAACTTGGAGCGCAGGGTCGCCCGGCGAACCGTCTTTATCTCCTTTGGCGGCAGCCTTGAGTTCGTCCCAGCTCGCGAACATCGCGAGCTCACCTGAAGACGGGTTGCCCAGGTGCAAATCCCACGCGCCACGTATCAACTTAATTAACGGGCCCGCGCCGCCCATAACATGAACTTTGCGTCTTCGCTCAAGCCCATGGATTGCTGCATCCAATGTTCCTACGTTCGTGCGCGCCAGCAGCGCGTCAATCTTTACCGATTTCTCTTCGATGCTTACTGTGGTCCGATGCCGTGCGGGAATTATGCGTAACTTCTCGCCGAGGACTTCGAGCACTCGGTTGGACCATTCCGCCGCACCCTTACCGAATCTGAACGTTCGCGTGAGAGAAAGTTCTGCACTATCCGAACGCATTCGGGCAAGCGCGTTGACCGCGCCCCGCCACTGGTAAAGTTGTTGGTACTTGTCTCCAACGACTATTCGCGCACCTTTATAACGTTCAAGAAGGCCCAGAATCACCGGGTCCGCGTCCTGCGCCTCATCGAGCATAACGGTCCACTCCGGCGGCGCAAGATCCCGGCCTTGTAGATAGAAGAGCTTCAAATAGCAATCGTGCGTGACCGGTGCAGTGCTGTTCTGCTTGCAAATGTTCTTCCACAAGGCTTCGGCAGCATAGCCCGCAGTGGCCGCGACATTGTCGTCACACCAATATGGAGCGTGAATCGCTCCGATTGCGCCGTGTGTTGTTCTCAGGAATTGTTCCAGCGTTCGGATTATCAAGGCTCCAGCAGAAGTCGAGTCTCTTCCCATATGGACGACCGAATCGAGCGCCCTGGGCATTTTCTCCCTTAGGTATGGAAACCAAGCCCACGGGCTACTTGCCAGACGTGACCGGTAGACACGGCCGACGCTTCTGAAGGCTACCGCATGCGCGGTCCGCACGGTCACATTTGACGGCATTTTCTGTTCTGCCTCATCCGCCGCCGCACGATTGAAAACGAGGTAGAGAAATTTTCGCTGGGCAAGGGACTCGGCAATTGCTGCAAGCGTGGTGGTTTTGCCGGTGCCGGCAAAGGCTTGAATCTTCAGCCACGAGTGCGGACCCAGATCGCGAGCGGCTTGGCAAATGGCGTGCTGTTCGTCGGTAAGATTCATTGAGCACGCCGAATATTGTGAGCAATTCGGCAACGATCCATCCCTAGAATCTTTGATCCTGAAGCACAGCAACATTCATTTACGCGACCCCTCGAGACTCTTGAAATTTTCAGCGTTGTCCGCCATTTCCCGTTGAGGAATGCATCGATAAACAATTGTCGCCACAAGCATCATATCCGGCGCCAGCTCGGTCCACCTCCTCGGGGCGCGAAGGAGCGCCGTCGATCGTAGCCTAGCAGGGCCTGACGGAATCGAATTTGAGTTAGGAACCATCGAAAGAGAGTAGGCGGAAAGTACGGTCATTGTCGCGACATGAGTGCTGCCATCTTGTATCACCAGCCGCCGCTTGCGGACATCGCCGACTCAGGCACCGTCGAACTCAAGATGCAGGGGCTTCGGCGGAATTTCAAAGTCGTTGCCGACGACCGAGCAAACCCAGAACCCAACCTGATCGGTTTCGAGAGCGCGAGCAGCCGTACGTGCTGTCGTTTTGCTGGCCCTGGCGTGACCGCCTCCTCGTACCGCGTCGCAGTGGACAAACAGTCGCCGGACTGCCTGCTCGGCAGGAAGAAGACTTGAACTCGAAGCCTTCGCCTGGCTATCGGCCTCTAAATGATGCGGGCCCCGGACCTCGAACGAAGGGGGACCGGAGATGGGTCAAGCACAGCCGAATCAGAGGCGAAGAATATCTCTGCAGCATTGCTGCTTTATTTGGGACCGAATAGTGCGCCAAGTTTGGGGACAATTCCGGGCCTTGATTGCCAAAGCGTACCGGGGGTTCGAATCCCCCTCGCTCCGCCACCCAGTCCCCGATGTTGAGCATTCTCCGCAGATGTGCGCGAAATCCGCGCGTGTGCGCGCCTTCACCGCATTCAAAGGGGACGGGAGAATCGCGAATTGCCGGTATCGCCGCGGACGTCACCGGATTTCTCTCCGCCCACCGTCCACCCGGTGCGCTTTGCGCACACCTGAAACTCGTTTCGCATCTCCGCGCACGAGTGCGCGAAATACCAGCGTTTTACCCCGCGACCGTCCGAAACGTAGGTCCATAGGATCTGCACCCCTTTCGCGAATACACGCTCTCTAGAATCGTCGAGCACAAGCTGTTGCGGATTCTCCGCCGAAGCGTGTTACAGCCGTAAAGCGTTCCTGGTCCGTCGCGGCTTCCACAAAATGCCGACTGAGGTCCTGCTGCAGATAGACGCCTCGGGTAAGCACCGAAGCCAGAGCTTCGCGAGGGGCTGATGCAAGCGCCGCGTCAGGCCAGATGCGATCTATCAGGTGTCCTTCAGCCGATGGGCCCTGATACTTACCATGGGGCGGGAATTTTCGTTAAAGTTCAACTCGTTCACGATCACTCCTGGACCAGCCGGTAGCGTCCTAACGCAAGGGAATTGCGAAGGGACCGCCAGCGGCTTTGGGACGGTACTTGGCACGGCAACCTTCGTTGGCGGCAAAAGCGGGTCGTTCAGTTGGTGTTCGCAGGCATTTCTGGACAGCGGCGATCAAATCGCGGGTACCGGTTCTGGCACCTATGAGAGTACCGGCAAACACCACTGGCGCACCCTAGGGTTTCACCAGAACTCTGATGGCGGCGCATTGATCTCCGAAGGTGAGATCGACCTGGCCAAACGGTCGTGGGCAGGGAAGCTGTTCGAGAATAGCTGAGCGCAGGTCCTTCGCTGTTTGCCAACCTGCGCGGGTACGTCAGCGCGCAGGTTTCTTTTTGACCCACACTCACGTTGCGGAGGTTCCTGTGAAGCGAATCATCGTAGGCGCAGGTGCGATTCTCATCGTAATTGCGTGGTTCCTTGGCGCCCGTCAGGCGAGCGCCAACATCGACGATCAAGCACAGATCAAGTCGCTCGAGGATCAGTTAGAAAAGGCCGTAGACGCCAGAGACATCGACGGATCACCGGCCAGCGCCGAAACTGCTTGCGCCGGATTCCCTCGAAGTCGGCGATGATCGGCTCGATCAGAAGTCCACGCCGCGCTCGGCTCTGCGATCCTTGCCTCGATTTCATCTGAGGATCCTTGGCGCGGCGAGTGCCCGTCCATTCGATTGCGATTGGCGCGATCGTGCGATAGTCGTCATCAAAGAAGAGACCGATGCGTTGCGGAAGGAGAGACCTAATGGCGAAAGAGACACCAATCGACGACACTTCGACTGCCTCTGTCATCTGCGAGTTACGGGATGGAATCGACAACCTCGTCAAACTAACTGTCTTCTCCACGATTTTGTTGAGCGACAGGTTCACTCCGAAACAAAAGCTCAAAGCGAAGGAGCAAATCGACGCGTACGGGCGGTCCTTCATTGTTGATTTTTAGGAGGCGGGATCAGCCATCCTCCAGACGATTGCGGAGCGGCCCGACGTGTTCGCACGCCGCGCGCCCGAATCGACAATTGCTTTCATCCCGCTCAGCTCGCTCACGCGCGGCCGCACCGTCAGGACCGAACGCTTCAGCACGTAAGCGATCTCGTCGGCCGTCGCGCCGTCGGTATGCTCCGCCACCGAGTCCTTGATGTTGAGCATTCTCCGCAGAAGTGCGCGAAATTCGCGCGTGTGCGCGGCTTCACGACAATCAAAGCGGACGGGAGAACTAGCAATCGCCAGTGTGATCAGCATATTTCGCTGAGGTTCTCTCCGCCCGCTGTTCACTCGGTGCGCTTTGTGCCCGCGTCGCAATATGGCGTCGGTGTTGGGGCAGAGAGGACTGGCTGCCGGCCTCGGAACGAGCCATGTGTGTGTCCATCTCTGATGGAGGGACGCAGACATGGCAATCAAAAATAATCAACGCGCTTCGGGATCACGAGAACGCGCCGGCGATCCCGTTGGGCTTTCAAAGCTGGCGACTGACGATCTCAGAGAGCGCTGGCGGCAGCTCTACGGAGCCGGACCGCCGGCTCGCATCAACCGGCCGCTGCTGATTCGAGGCATCGGGTATCGACTACAGGAGAACGCGCACGGCGGCCTCAAGCCCGCTACTCACCGCTTGCTCGAACGAGTAGTCGAAGCCGCTGTAGCGGGGCTCGAAGTAATCGTCACGCCCAAGCGCAGCGCCAGGCCGGGTACGATGCTGGTACGCGAATGGCACGGAATTACCCATCAGGTGACGGTGCTCGATGAGGGTGTACTCTATGCGGAGCAGCGCTACCGGTCGCTCTCCGAGGTGGCGCGCCTCATCACCGGCTGCCGCTGGTCCGGACCGCTCTTCTTCGGCCTGCGGTCAATCGAGCGAAATCATGCAGCTCGCTAAGTTGGCGCTTCGGCGCTGCGCGATTTACACCCGTAAGTCTTCTGAAGAAGGACTGGAGCAGGACTTCAACTCGCTGCACGCGCAGCGGGAAGCCTGCGAAGCGTATATCAAGAGCCAGAGCGGCGAAGGCTGGCGTCTGATCAAGACGGTATACGATGACGGCGGGGTCTCGGGCGGAACGATGGAACGAGCAGCCCTGCAACAGCTGCTGGCTCATATCCGAGAAAAACTGATCGACGTGGTGGTGGTGTACAAGGTCGACCGTCTGACGCGATCGTTGGCTGACTTTGCCAAGATGGTCGAGATCTTCGATGCAGGTGGAGTCTCGTTCGTCGCGGTCACCCAGCAGTTCAATACGACGACTTCGATGGGTCGGCTTACGCTCAACGTTCTGCTCTCATTTGCCCAGTTCGAAAGAGAAGTAACAGGCGAGCGGATCCGCGACAAGATTGCAGCCTCCAAGCGCAAAGGAATGTGGATGGGTGGGGTGGTGTCATTGGGGTACGAAGTACAGGATCGCAAGCTGGTTATCGTGGAGGCGGAGGCCGAGGCAGTCAGAATGATTTTCCGGAGATACCTGGAGCTCGGCTGCGTGCGGCTGCTCAGAAATGATCTTGACGGCCGCGCGATTCGCTCGAAGACTCGAGTGTCGAAGAAAGGTCTCGAGTCAGGCGGAAAATCGTTTTCACGCGGAGCGCTCTACGAGTTGCTGGCCAACCCGATCTACATCGGCCAGATCCGGCACAAGGGCATCTGCCATCAGGGACTCCACGAGCCGATTATCGACCAGTCTTTGTGGGAGAGGGTTCAGCAGTTGCTGCGCGACCACACGGTCCGGAAATCCAAGGCAGAAACACCTAAACCTGGACCGCTGGCCGGCAAGCTGTTCGATGAAGCGGGTGAACCGCTGGTCTACGCTCGTACGTTCAAGGGCGAGCGACGGTATCGCTACTATTTCTCCAGAAGCCTGGCGAACGGATCTAGCGGTGAAGGCGAGCGCGGCTGGCGCTTGCCGGCCACTGAGATCGAGCGGAGCGTGCTCTCGGCGACGCGTCAAATCCTGAACGATCGGGTGGCAATCGCTTCAGCAGTTGGTGAGATTGGTGCTGACGTAGATCAGGTTCGTGCCGTACTCCATAGCGCGACACAATGGTGCCAGCGGTTGAATGTCGACGCTGAAGCCTGGACGGCGTTGAAGGAGCTGGTCGAGCGGGTAGATCTAAAGCGCGACGGTATCGGCGTGACGCTGAGACTGGCGGCGTTAACCAATCCAGGTCAGGAATCCAGCATCGCGACCGGAGCTACGATCAGCCGCTTCGTTCCGCTGGTGATGCAGCGCCGCGGCGCCGAGCTGCGGCTGATCATCGAAGGCGACACTAATCCGCCAATGATAATGGACCCGGCTTTGCTGAAGGCGGTGGCGAGGGCTCGGATCTGGTTCGAGCGCCTTGCTTCCGGTCACGTGAAATCGGTTTCCCAGCTCGCTGACAGCGAAGGTCTTCACAAGCGATACCTGAGACGCGTCTTGAGTTTGGCTTTTCTCGCACCTGAAATCGTCGAAGCGATCGTCGAGAGTCGCCAGCCAGTCAATCTAACCGCGCAGAAGCTCTTGAACCGCATCGATCTGCCGATGGACTGGAAGGAACAGAAAAAAGTCGTAGGACTTGGATAGAGTGCTCCGACGCAGGCAAAGCTCTCGAACAGCACTACCGGAGTTTCCTCAGTGGGAATTGGATCGTCTCGCTGACCTTCTGTGCGGGTCGCTGACAATCTGCGCATACTGGCGGCTCAGCCTGACTATTCCGCACCAGCGTCGCGCAGCCCGGACATTGCCAGAGCCGGCTTAGGACCCGACACCGGACTAGCCTCGAGAGCCGGACGGCCCGCATTTGCTCGAGTAATCCCAACGTCATGCCTCAACTCTCCTCTTTCAGATGCAGGGGCTGCTTGGATTTCCTGCCTCTGGGCTCGTGGACTAGGTCGCACCACCTTCTCACGCCGCCAGGACACATAGGCTCGAATCATAGGTAATAGCCAGTCATGCGAAGGCCACGGGACAGCGCATTCGTTTGCCGGCCACCTCGCGGCACAATTGCCAATTCGAACTAGTGATGTCACTATTCAGAGAGCATTGTTAGGTGAGCGAAACAAGCGGGGGCGGAGGAGAGAAGGATGGAGCTAGGAAAGATCGTCGGAGAACTAAAGCAGGAAAGAGATCGGCTCGATCGAGCTATCACGGCCTTGGAGGGTAGCAACTCGAGGCCGAGCACTTCGACCAGGAGCATCAAAGCATCCTCAAAGGCAGCTGCCGGCACCTCCAAGCGCCGTGGGCTCACGCCGGCCGGCAGGAAGCGTCTCTCCGAGCTGATGAAGAAGCGCTGGAAAGAAGGCCGCTTCAAGAAGTCGTAAAACCTCGCTTTCGAACCGCGTTGGCGAGAAGAATCTGTCGACGGCGATTCGTGAGTGCATATGATCGTATTTCGACCCCTTAGCTCACGCTCTTAGTAAAGTCGCCGATTTTCCCCGATCGGCGTGAGTCAGAGAGCCTCGACGGGAGCTTGCGCTAGAACCACGTCATGCCGAAGCAGACCGTCGACGACTTCGACAAACTCGACATCCAGGCGTGGAGCCGCACAGGACGGCTGGATCCGAGCAAGTTTTTTGACGGGGTTTCGGAGGTGCCCGGGCGAAGGGATCGGTCAGTATTAGTCGACGTCCAAGAGGACCATGTCGTGCTTGGATACGGAATCCTGCAAGCCGACCGGCGTTACAAGCAGGTCAAGGTGCGCGTCGATTTCGTTTTCACCCCTTGCAATTACGGCGGCAAACGACCCTGGTTTCTCTGCCCCGGCTGCAGTAGGCGCGCCGCAGCTTTGTACGGTGGTGACGACTTCAAATGCCGAAAATGTTGGGGATTAGCCTACAGTAGCCAGCAAGTTGGCAAGCTAGAACGTAGCGTGAGGAGGGCGCAGGCAAGGCGGATAAAATTCGGAGGAACCGGATCCTTGGTCGACTCCTTCCCGCCGAAACCGCCTCACATGCGATACAAGACCTATGACAAGATGGTGAAAGAGGATGACGCGGTATTCTGGGCTCTCGCGGCGGGTATACCACCTCCGCCCACCGCTCGAAAATCGCGAGGGCGGCCTCGAAAATCCTGAGCTTCTAGTCATCGCTTCATGCGACAAAGCCTCTAGAACGCCGGCCTAGCAACTATGCTTTGGCAGTAAACCTTAGACCCTATCGATTTCGATATTGCTCGAGATTTACCGCGATTTACCGCTATTTTG
The DNA here is from genome assembly GCF_030646925.1 of Candidatus Binatus sp. Lineage (NCBI taxonomy): Bacteria > Candidatus Binatota > Binatia (SeqCode) > Binatales (SeqCode) > Binataceae (SeqCode) > Binatus (SeqCode) > Binatus sp. (SeqCode). The sequence continues at coordinate 13,131 of NZ_JAUSKL010000008.1, forward strand.
CTTGCATAATCCAAGCAAAGGACCCTCAAATCCGTTGATTTTTGTACGTTTCTAGTCCAAATTATGCGCTCAAATGATGTTTGATTTACGGAAAGACTCGTGTTTCCAGGGGTATTTGCCATAAGGTGACCCTCTTGAATGACGAAACTTGTTCGAAATCATTAGGGTTGTCCAGTTTTTGCAAGAGAATGGTTCGTAGAAGACTGCGAGTTCCGCCACCCAGTCCTCGACGTTCCGCATTCTCCGCCGAAACGTTCGAAATTCGCGCGTGTGCGCGGCTTCACGACAATCAAAACGGACTGGAGAATCATCCATTGCCGGTATCGTCGCGGATGTCGCCGGGTTCCTCTCCGCCCGCCGTTCACCCGGTGCGCTTTGAGCCTCGTGCGAAAACGAAGTCATGACTATCGCCTTCGCCAGCGTCAAGAAAGGGCCAAGTCCAATGACACGAGAGCAATTTTAGAGGCATATGAGGGCCGTCGCGGAAGCCTATCTGGACGAAATTAACGTCCGCGGCGGCCGCTATACGCGAGCGCAAATTACGGCCGCCCGGTTGCTGACGCCGGTTCCCCGGTGTCGCTATTATCGTGCCCGGTGGTGTTATTTCCAAGCGCAGCCTCGCCGGTGGCGGTATTGTCGTCTTTGCTCACTGTTGCCGTTGCGGTCGGAATGCATGTTGCGGCAGGTATCGATGCCCTGGTTGCGTTTGCTTTAGCCGTGCCGTGGTCGGTGCACTGCCATTCACCTGAAACGTCAGGAGCGCCTCATACCCGGCAGCAGCGCCCGGACCGTCGTCGTTGAAGTCGACGATCGTCGTCTCGCCGTTAGCCGGACTTGGGAGCTGCGAAATCGTAAGACTGCCGCGCGCCGCGACTGGGGTGAGGGCAACGCCTAGCGACCCGGATGAAGGAAGTGCCGGGCTTAGACCCGAGAACACAGAGGAGAACGCTCCGGAACTGGTTCCGTCCGGCCAGTTCGGGGTCCAGCTGGAATTATTCAGGACGGTGACCCCGTCGAGGGTAGTCGTCACGACGGTGGCGTTGCCGCTGCTGCCGCAGGTCACAAGGCCGACAGCCGTATGGTCCAGGTGCTGCCACTGGAGCGTACTGCCTTGAATTATCAGGAGATCACGACCGTCGATACACGCCTTCACGTCGATAGTGACCGTCGGGCCGGGAGTGGCCGTCGGCGTCGGCGTTTTGGTCTGGGTGAGTGTCGGTGTCGGAGTCTTGGTCTGAGTGAGCGTTGGAGTCGGCGTTTTGGTCTGAGTGAGCGTTGGCGTCGGCGTCTTGGTCTGAGTGAGCGTTGGAGTCGGCGTTTTGATCTGAGTAATTGTCGGCGTCGGTGTCTTGGTCACGGTCAGCGTCGGTGTCGAGGTCCTGGTTTGAGTCGGCGTAGCCGTCGGCGTTGGCGTTGGGACCAGGAAGGTGCCGTACTCGAACGCGCCTATGTCACAGGCACCGCCGACCCCATCCTCGGAATCTGGACGCGGCGCCCCTCGCTGGTCGGCGCCGGGACAATTGGCACTCCCGGTCGGGATCGCGTCAATAGCGGGACTGATCGATTGAAGCCCTATGGTCTTGGTAGGTCCGCCGTTGTTCTGCAGACCACTTGCGCTTAACAGCGGATTGACCTTGTCTCCCAAGGTTTTACTATTGGCGCCGACAGGACTGCCGAAACTGCATGTGTTGTCGTCAGAAATGTCATAGCCGGTACTCGACGTTCCGCCAGAAGTTATCGCGCAGTTCCCGCCCGCGTTGCGCGTCACCACCCAATAACCGAGCTGAGGATTGTAAAAGATCGGTTCTTCGCGCCGGGCCATGGTATAGAAGTCGTACGGGTCGCCGTCGAACGGGTCGAAACCGCTGCCAATGTGAGTGACCGGACACTTCGACTCGGTCGTTAACGGATGACTGCCTGCTTTTCCGCTCATGCTCTTACCTGGAATTTCCATTTTGAATTCTGATTCACAGTGGCACCAACACCAAAGGGCTTGCAAACGCGAAGTTCGCCGCTGGTTCTGAGTCCAAAGGGCTTTCCACCACGTGGCGATGGACCGGGGTACCGATAGGACTCTCCCCATTCCGGTCCGAGCAGGATCAAAAGGACGCCGCGCCGTCGGCCGGTAAGAAGACAGTCCGGAAGAAGGCTGTTCCGAGGACGGTCAATCCTGCACGACCGCTCCGGAATATGGATAGTTAAGTCGAAATCGAAAAAGCTGGTTTGCCGCTATTGTGGGAGTGATGACTTGGCTCCGAGTTTCATTCGGCGGCGGGATCGCCGATGTCGCAAGTGTTTCGGCAAACGCTATGGGAGGTCGGCGGCGCAAGCGAGGAAGGTGAAGGTTAAGAAGTAGTTTGGCACGACGTGAGATGAAGGACCGGGCTCGAAGGGCTGGGCCCTTTTCGTCCTGGGCTTCGCCCAAGGGCTGAACGAAACCGTAACCCATCAACAATCAAGTTGGCGAAATAGGGTGCCGCCTTTGGGAGCCAGTTTCTGCGTTGGCGTGGGAGGCCGCCTGTCGACTGCCCTATTCCATGAGGCGGACCGCTTGGACTGCCTGTGAATTCTGGGACTGCGGGTCAGGACGATGAGACATGTGAAGAACCGGAACTCTGCCGGCCTCCGAGGAAAATCGTGCCAGCCCCCCCTTTTCTTTGACTTTCTCGGCCACGGGTTCACATGGGTCGTCGATGAAATTCACACCAACAAGCTGACCACTCCAGCTGCGCTTCACGTGCCGCTGCTTTTGCTCGCGGGAGACCCGGCAGCAAGGTTGCCACGCCAGGAATTGACTGCCTCCATAAAGCGGTACGGTGATCTGCGCTGAACAACACCAATTGAAAACCCAGTCAATTCACGATGAAGACGGAAAACGCGCGATATGTCTCTCCGGCTTAGGGGGAGTCGGATATCGGTCATACTTAAGATTCCGGCAGGCCCAGGAACGCAGGGCCGTCTCGACAGGTTTGGAACTGCGTTTGCAATCTATTTGGAGTTGGTGCGAATGTGTAGGACGTGCAAATCTTGGCTAAACGGAAGTTACACCTCGCCCGCGGGGCTTGAGAGGATTGCCTCACCGTGACCAAGACCGCCCGGATCACCCTTTTCGCAATCACCCTCGCCCTTCTATTCCTGGTTTTTTATGTCACCACGGGTCGCGCGTTTCCGTCGTCAGAGCAGTCGGTCGTCCTCTTCGCGGCGCTGCTCATGCTCTCATTCGTCACGCTCTTCCTTGAGCATTTTTTCACTAGGCCGACGGACGTCCTAGCATCGACAATTGCGATCTTGCTCCTTCTGGCGCCGCTCTCGTCACAGCTGTCGAAGCTCGGCCACTGGTACTGGATCTTCTTCGGCTATAATCTACTCCTCCTCTTAACTTCGCTTACCGCGCTTTTTTTGCTGGATGCCGACAAGTCCTCCTTGGCTCTGCAGAACCGGGTATCGGCGGTCTTGAAGAGATTTTCGATCTTCTTCGGCAACGGGCGCTGGCTTTTCTGCGCGCTGTTCCTCCTGACACTCTTCTTTTACGTCGACAGTCAATCGCGGCAGTTCCTCGTGCTAGCAGTCTATGCCGCTGCGATCGTCCTTATCGATCCTAAAAGCTTCGTGCTGCAATCGTGGATGTCGACGCGGGGATCTGGCCTCGAAATAGGAGAGATAATCGGCGTCCAATCACGTAACATCTTCCTCGCCAAGCTCTATAAAGAACGCGTTCCCGTTCAGCGATTCGACCTTGCCGAGTTTCGCTACTCCATGGCCGACGGGCGGCGTGTATTCAAGGGGATGATAGTCGACAACTTTCTTCTGGACGAACAGGAGTGGATCAAAATCCTTGCCACCGAGGATATCTTGCGAGCGCTCGTCTCCCAACCTCAGAGTAAGATTGGTGCTACGAACGTCGTATTCAAGATCCAGGGCCGAGACACTCCTGAGTTCCTTGGGCGCTTTGTCGGCGTGGTGACCGAACGCTCGATCATCATGAAGGTCCGGTTCGACTACGCAGGCCGCGTAACCGTTGCGGAAGGAAGCCTGCTTCAAGCGCAGGTTTCCGGCAATCAAGTCCTGTATCAGATCACGCAAGGCCTAACAAAGATCGAAGCGTTGGAACAGAAGAACGAAGCGGGCTTAATCGTCGGAGAAGCCGTCCAGCTTGGTGTATGGGATCCCGAGCGACTTCTGTTCGAGAAATATGGATGGGTTCCCGAGATCAATACGCCCCTGTTCTTGGCACCCGAAACACCTCCCTTCCTTCCCGCGCCGGGTGAGCGACAAGTCGGAGCAATTCCAGGGACGAACTATCCTGTGTTGTTGAACCTCCATCAGGCCGTGACGCACCATACGGCTATTTTAGGGGTGACTGGATCTGGGAAGTCCGTTTTCTGCCGAAACCTGCTTCGACAGATAATTAGCGAGGGTATCAAAGTCATCTGCGTGGACTTCACGAATGAGTATCGGAGCAAGTTACCGGACCTCGCACCTGAAAGCGTAGTCCCGTTTAATCAGCAGCCTGAGCTTTTTGCTGCGATCGACACGCTTGCAACCGAACTCGAAAAATTCAAAAACCAGCAGAGACCAGAAGTAGTCGAAAAAAACACTGAAATTCTGAAAACCCGCTTCTACGAGGCGGTGCGCCAGTTCATGCAATCGGACAGATCGATCGCGCTGTTTGAACTGCCGGACGTCTCAAATACCACAGGAATCCTGGAATACACGAAATGGTTCTTCAGCGGCTTGTTCCAGGTTGCTCGGCAAGATGCCAACTTCGGCAAGCAGGTGTGTGTGGTTCTGGAAGAAGCACACACCGTCATTCCGGAATGGAACTTCATCGGAGTGGAAGATAGAAAGGCTCAGTCGCTAGTGAACAGCATCAGCCAGATCGCGCTCCAAGGCCGGAAGTACAACGTTGGCTTTATTGTGGTCGCACAGAGAACCGCCAACGTATCGAAGACGGTGCTGACTCAGTGCAACACCGTCGTTGCGTTCCAGCAGTTCGACAGGACAAGCTCGGACTTTCTTTTGAACTACATGGGAACCGAGATGGTGGCCGCGCTTCCTTCTCTTCGATTTAGACAAGCGATCGCCGTGGGAAAGGCCTTCAGATCCGGGGTCCCCGTAATTTTTGAAGTGCCAGAAATACTAGCAGGCTGCGGAAAAATGCCGAACAGTCACGAGTTTTTCTGTGCTGATGAGTTGGGGTCGCTACTTGGTTAAGGGTTTGGAGGTCGAAAGTGGCTCATCCGCTGCTGCTGGTGGGTGTTTCAGGTGACGAGGTGGATCAGGTTGCGCATCCTCACCAGGTTGTAGGCAGCGGCCGCGAAAGTGAAGGTCCAACCGACTCGAGCGATTCCACGATGACGGGTTTTGCGCAGTCCGGCGACCGTCTTGAGCCAGCCGAAGATCTCTTCCACTCGTTTGCGCCGCCACTGGCTGAGCAGGTAGCCGGGATGGCGAGTGCTGCGTCGGTCGATCGCGCTGTTAACCTTTTGCGCGACGTGCGGTGTGACTCGATGCTCACGCAATGCGCGCACCAACTCCTTTTGATCGTAACCCTTGTCGGCGCCCAGCGTGACCCGACCCTGGCCCGTGATCTCTGCCGCCATCGCCAACGCCGCCATCGGCTCGGCCTTGCCGCTGGCTTGAGTCAGGCGAGTGTTGACCACCAAGCCGTGGCGATTGTCCATCTGCACGTGCCCCGCGTAGCAGAGCCTGGCCTCTTTGCCCGGCCCTTTGCGGGCCAGGCGCGCGTCAGGATCGGTGGTCGATTGGTGAGTGGCGTTGGTGCGTCGCTCACCATGAAAGTCTACGTTCGGGTTGCCGGGATCATCGGGCGGAGTTTGCTGGTCATCCCCTTGGCGCTTGAAACTCTTGTGTCCGGCCCAGGCCTCGATCAGCGTGCCGTCGACCGTAAAATGCTCGTTAGAGAGCAGGCCTTGGGCAGCAGCTTGCTCGACCACCGCGTTGAAAAAGCCCTGCGCGACCTCGCCCACCAGCAAGCGCTCCCGGTTCTTGGTGAAGACCGTCACGTCCCAGACCGGATCGTCGATGTTGAGCCCCACAAACCAGCGAAACAGGAAGTTGTAATCGAGCTGCTCCATCAAA
>NZ_JAUSKL010000009.1 GCF_030646925.1 Candidatus Binatus sp.
AAAATGCTGGCGAGTGACAGAAAGCGGATCGGATCAGGCGGCGGAGCGGGGCTTTCGCCGGATCGATCGCTCCGATAATAATCAGCGCATGACAAAGCCTGCCAAATCGGAGGATATCGCGGCGCGCGTTCCTCCCGGCCAGACCGTGGTCGAAAATTTTCCGGTGCTCTCGTATGGACCGGCGCCGCGGCTCAATCTGACGACTTGGGATTTCAAGGTATTGGGACTGGTCGAGGAACCGATTCGCCTGTCTTACGAGGAGTTTCGCGCGCTGCCTCAATCGAAACAGGTTTCCGATTTTCATTGCGTCACGACCTGGTCGCGGCTCGATAACACGTGGGAAGGAGTGAGCGTCGCCGAGATCATGAAGCTGGTGAAGCTGCGCAAAGAGGCGCGCTTTGTGGTAATCCATTGCGACGGCGGCTACACGACCAATCTGCCGCTCAGTGAATTTCTCGACGACGACGTGATGCTGGCTCATCGCCACGACGGCGCCGATCTCGAGCTCGACCACGGCTTTCCGCTGCGGCTCGTCGTGCCGAAACTTTACGGCTGGAAGAGCGCCAAGTGGGTGCGCGGAATCGAGTTCGCAGATATCGACCGGCGCGGTTTCTGGGAAGTTCGCGGCTATCACAATCACGCGGACCCGTGGACCGAGGAGCGCTACTCGTTTCAAGAGGACCCCGAAGAATGACGGCGCGCGATTAACGGTCAAGCGGCTTGGGCTCGATCCTGAACCGTGAGGCGAGTCTGGCGCGGTTTCGCGGCGAGGAATTCGATCTGGCCGTGATCGGCGGCGGAATCAACGGCGCCGCCGTCGCGCGCGACGCGGCGATGCGCGGGCTCAGGGTCGCACTGCTCGAGCGCGGCGATTTCGCCGGCGCCACGTCGTCGCGATCGTCGAAGCTGATTCACGGCGGCTTCCGCTACCTGCCGCAGGGACAGTTCAAGCTGGTGTACTCGGCGCTGCGCGAGCGCGAGCGGCTGCGGCGGCATACGGCGCCGCATCTGGTGCATCCGATTCGATTTCTCTTTCCGGTCTATCGCGGGCGCGGCTTCGGCCGCTTCACGATGGCGCTCGGGCTCACGCTGTACGATCTCTTTGCGCGATCGCCGCGCGCGGAATGGCATTCGACTCTGAATGCGGCGAATGTCCGCGAACTCGAACCGGCGCTCAGCCGCGACGGACTGACGGGCGGTGCGATGTACTACGACGCGTGGGCCGACGACGCGCGCGTCACGTTCGAGAACGTGCTCGATGCGGACCTGCACGGCGCGGCGGCGGCGAACTACGCGGGCGTCGAGGGATTTGTCCGCGTCGGCGATCGAATCGCGGCGGCGAGCGTGCGCGATCTGATCGGCGGGGAATCGTATGAGCTCCGCGCGAAAAAATTTCTGAACGCGGCGGGACCGTGGGTCGATCAGGTCCGGCGGATGGACGATCCGTCGTCGCGCGACACGGTGCGGCTCACCAAGGGAGTGCATCTGGTGTTCGCGCGCACAATGCTGCCGGTGCGGGAATCGCTGGTGCTGGGCGACGAGAGCGGGCGAATCGTGTTCGTGATGCCGCACGATCGCTACGTGCTGGTCGGCACCACCGACACCGATTTCGGCGGCGACCCGGCGACGGTTGCGACCGAGCCGGTGGACGTCGAGTATCTGCTCGGCGTGCTCGCGGCGAGCCTGCCGGGGATCAAGCTGCGAGCGGCTGACGTCGTGTCGAGTTTTGCGGGACTGCGCTCGCTGGTGCTCGCGGGCGAGCAGGGTAAGCGGCCGTCGTCGGTGCCGCGCGAGGAAGTGATCGAGGTCAGCAAGGCGGGAATGATCAACGTCGCGGGGGGTAAGTTGACGACGCATCGCGAGATCGCGCAGAAGCTGGTCGATCTGGCGATGAAGGAACTTGGGCGGCCAATCGGACAGTGTCCGACGCTGACGGCGCCGCTGCCGGGGGCGAGAGCGCTTCGAGCTGATGAAAGATCGACGAGCGACGACGCGGCCATGAGGGATCTGCCCGGTGCGGCGCGTGAAATTCTGCGCACGCGGTACGGCACGCGCGCGGAGATCGTCGCGAGGATCGCGGCGGAGCGGCCGGATTTGGCGACGGCGCTCGCGCCCGGATGTCCCGTGATCAAGGCGGAAGTCGTGCACGCGGTTCGGAGCGAGATGATTCATTCAATTCAGGATTTCCTTATTCGGCGCACGTCGCTCTCGTGGCGATATCCGGTGGAGGCGGAGGCGGCGGCGCCGGCAGTGGCGAAATTGTTGGGATCGGAACTCGGCTGGGACGGCGCGCGCGAGAAAGCGGAACTCGCTAGCTTTGCGACCGAGCAGCGGGCGCGCCGCGTCGCGGTGTGATCGGATGGCCGCGCGTGAGCCGATCGCTGCGCTGAAGAATCGTGCGGCGCGAGTCTCGGCGGCGCTCGCGAAACTTTATCCGAACGCGCGCATCAGCCTCGATTTCGCGACGCCGTGGCAATGCCTCGCGGCGACGATCCTCTCGGCGCAATGCACCGACGAGCGGGTCAATCAGGTGACGCCGGCGTTGTTTCGCGAGTATCCCGACGCGCGCGCGATGGCGAATGCGGATCCCGAGCGAATCCAGAAGCTAATCGTGACGACCGGATTTTTTCGGCAGAAGACCAGGTCATTGATCGCAAGTGCGCGGGCGATCGTCGAGCGGCACGGCGGCGAGGCGCCGTCGGAGCTGGAAGACCTGGTGAAGCTACAGGGCGTCGGCCGCAAGACCGCGAACGTGATCCTGGGGCACGTTTACGGCAAGCCCGGGTTCGTGGTCGATACGCACGTGCGGCGGCTAACGAAGCGGCTGGGATTCACCCGTAGTACCGAGCCGTTCGAGATCGAGCGCGATCTGCAGGCGATCTTGCCGCCGCGGGATTGGACGCCATTCTCGATGCGGCTGATCCTGCACGGCCGGCAGGTTTGTCACGCGCGGGGACCGCGATGCGATGAATGTGTCGTTGCCGGAGACTGCCCGAAGATCGGCGTCGTAAATAAAGCCAGAGTCGCGAAAAAGCGGCCGCGACGGATCGACGCCGCTCAGTGATTGCTCGGAGCGGCGGCGCCCCATAGCTGGCGCAGGCGCTGATCGCGTCCGCAGTTAATTCGATACATCCCGTAGGCGATTTTGTGCGTCTTGCAGTACTGCTGATGGTAATCCTCGGCGGGGTAGAAGACCGTCGCCGGCGCGATCTGGGTTACGATTGCTTGCTTGAACGGCTTGGTCTTGTCGAGTTCCGCCTTCGATTCCTTGGCTTCGCGTTCCTGTTCCGGCCCGATGAAGAAAATCGCAGTGCGATACTGACTCCCCTCGTCGCAGAACTGCTGATCCTTCACGGTCGGATCGATGTTGTGCCAGAAGACATCGAGCAACTTCTTGTAAGAAATTTTGGCCGGATCGTACACCAGTTCCATCGCTTCGGCATGACCAGTCAGGCCGCTGCAAACCTCGTCGTAAGTGGGGTTCGGTTTTTTGCCGCCGATGTATCCGACTTTGGTCGAGATGACGCCGGGCAGCGAATCGAACGCCGGTTCCATGCACCAGAAGCATCCGCCGGCAAAGATTGCTTTGGAAAGGTGATCGCCGGTCGTATCGGCGCGCGCCTCGCCGCGTGAAGGTCTGGATACCACCCCGCCCAACAGCAGAAATCCCAGCAGTATCGATGATGGCACGATCATAATTCTATGCTGCTCCTAAAGTGCCACCTGTCAGCGCCGCGGCTCGATAGGCGTGTGCTCAATTTTTGGCGACGTTCACGACCTGAATTTCGGTGAAGCTGAGCAATCCCCACGGGCCGTTCTCGACGCCGATACCGGACCATTTTGCGCCGCCGAACGGCAGGTTGGGCGCGATCGCAAGATGCTGATTTACCCACGCCGAACCGCATTCGAGTTGCGCGGCAACTTCCGCGCCGCGGCTCGGGTCGCGCGACCATACAGATCCGCTGAGGCCATAGTGGGTCGCGTTGGCGCGGCGCAACACGTCGGCGACATCCTTATAAGGAATCACCGGCAGGGCGGGGCCGAACTGTTCCTCATCGACGAGCCTGACGCCGTCGGAAATTTCACCGACGATCGTCGGCGCGAAGAAATATCCTTCGCTGCCGATGCGCTCGCCGCCGGTGATAATGTGCGCGCCGTGCGCTCGCGCGTCTTCGACCAGTTCGGTCACGCGCTCGAACTGGGGGAGATTGTTGATCGGGCCAAGCTGGGTGCCGGCTTCGAGCCCGTCGCCGACTTTCACGCCGCGCGCCATCTCGGCGAGGATGTCCATCATCGGGGCGTACATTTCCTCGGGCACGTACACGCGCTTGATCGCGCTGCAAATCTGTCCCGAGTTTTCGAACGCGCCCCAGAAAATCTTGGGCGCGACTTCCTTCAGGTCGGCGTCGGCCAGCACGATCGCGGGATCGTTGCCTCCGAGTTCGAGCGTCACGCGCTTCAAATCCGGCGCGGCCGCAGCGGCGACCTTCTTGCCGGTCTCGACCGAGCCGGTAAAGGAGATTTTTCGCGGTACCGGATGACTCGTCATCATCGCGCCGAGCCCGTCGCCGCCGGAGACCACGTTGAGCACGCCGGGCGGAACGATATCGCGCAGAATCTCGCCGAGCATCAGAGTGCTCATCGGCGTGAACGGCGACGGCTTGAGCACGACGGTGTTGCCGGCCAGCAGCGCCGGCGCGATTTTCCACATCGCGAGCATCAGCGGGTAATTCCACGGCGTGATTGCAGCTACGACGCCGAGCGGCTTGCGGCGAACCTCGATGCGCCCGGCTTCATTGTCGAGCAGGACCTCGGCCGGGATGTCGAGGCTCGCGGTGTAACCGCACCACATCGCGGTGAGCATCACTTCCTGCGCGGCCTTGTCGAGCGGCTTGCCTTGTTCCATCGTGAGCGTGCGCGCGAGGCCTTCGGGCGGCTGCATCAGGGCGCCGGCGATATCGTTCAGCACTTTGCGGCGCGCGGCGAAATCGCGGCTCCAGGCGGGAAACGCGCGCTGCGCGGCGTCCATCGCGAGGTCGAGTTCGGCTTTCGAGCAATCGGGAACTTCGGCAAAGACCTGTCCAGTTGCGGGATTGATTACGCCGGTGGTGCTCGAGCCTTTCACGGCCTGGCCGTCGATCGTCATCGTATGTGTGGGCAACCTGCTTCTCCTGTCCGGGCCGAATAGCGGTTGATGCGCCGGTATCTGGTAAATGATTGCAGTAGCTTGCTAGTTGACGCGGTGCAAGCAGCGAGGCCGAGAGCCGTTTATGGATTGGAGTGCGATTTTTCTCACGTTCAAGCTTGCGCTGGTGGTGTGCGCATTACTGCTGCTGATCGGGATGCCGATCGCGTCGTGGCTCTGCTTCTCCGAGTGGCGTCACAAATATTTTGTCGAATCGATCGTGGCGCTGCCGCTGGTGTTGCCGCCGACCGTGCTGGGATTTTACGTGCTGGTGGCGCTGGGTTCGCAGAGTCCGCTCGGGCGCTGGTATCAATCGTTATCGGGCCACGCGCTGCCATTCACATTTGCTGGACTGGTGATCGCGTCGGTCATCTATAGCTTGCCGTTCGCGGTGCAGCCGATGACGGCGGCGTTCGCGCAGGTGGACGTCAATTTGATCAACGCGTCGGCGACGCTGGGCGCCTCGCGACTGCGCACCTTTGTGAGAATCGTGCTGCCGCTTTCGGTTACTGGCGTCGTCACCGGCGCGGTGCTCAGCTTCGCGCATACGCTGGGAGAGTTCGGCGTGGTGCTGATGGTCGGCGGCAATATCCCGGGCGTGACGCAGACGGTATCGATCGCGATTTACGATCGCGTGCAGGCGCTCGACTATGCCGGCGCGAATCGCATGGCGCTGCTGCTGATGGCGTTTTCCTTCGTCGCGCTGTCGATTACCTACGGGTTGAATCGGCGGACGTGGGTGGCCTGGCCGATTCCGCGCTAGCGCCGCGGCGCGAAAAAATTCTTAAGAGTTCGAAACCCCCACCGGTTTCGAGCTTCCTGGGGCGACGCGAAGCCGACTTCGGGCCGCAGGGCCGAATCGCACTAAGATTAAAGGATGCGCACTACGCGCTGTTAGTAGAGGATAAGAAAGATTGTTTCAGGGCGAATCTACCAACTAGCTAGCTCCAGTGGCGGCGCAATCAAACCAGGGAGGAATGCTTTCGATTCGAATCGCGAAGCGGTTGTCGAAGAGCTTTGCACTGGCGGCGGAGTTCGAAGCGCCGCCGGGATTCACGATGCTGCTCGGGCCGTCCGGCAGCGGCAAGACGACGCTGCTGAATTGTATCGCGGGATTGGCGCGTCCCGACGCGGGCACGATCGCGCTGAACGGTCGAGTGCTGTTCGATTCGTCGTCGCGCATCAATCTGCCGGTGCAGCAGCGTAAGCTCGGATACCTGTTTCAGAATCTCGCGCTGTTTCCTCATCTCACGATCGCAGAGAACGTCGAATACGGAATTTCGAAACTGCCGAATGCGGAGCGAATCGAGCGCGCGGCGGCGGCGCTTGAATCGTTTCGAATCGCGCATCTGACGGCGCGCAAGCCGCACGAAATTTCCGGCGGCGAACGACAGCGCGCGGCGCTCGCGCGGGCGTTGGTGACCAATCCCGCGATGCTGCTGCTCGACGAGCCGCTGCTCGCGCTCGACCTCGCGACCAAGGCGAAAATCGTCGATGATCTCCGCACGTGGAACGCCGAGCACGCGGTTCCGATCGTGTACGTCACGCATGCGCCGGAGGAGGCGTACGCGCTGGGCGAGCGAGTGGTAGTGCTCGACAATGGGCGCGTGGTCGCGCGCGGGCGCCCGAACGAAGTGCTGAAGGCGCCGCGCCACGAGACGGTCGCGCAGATCGTCGGGTTCGAGAACGTCTTCGACGCTACTGTGCAATCGACCTCGGAAACGCAGGGCACGATGCTCTGCCGGCTCGATCGGAGTAGCGCGGAGATCGACGTGCCGCTGGGCCATGCGGCGATTGGCGACCGCATCAGGATCGCGATTCGCGCAGGCGACATAATCGTAGCGACCGAGCCACCGACTCATCTGAGCGCGCGCAACAGGCTCGCGGCGCGAATCGTCGCGATACGGCGCGAGGGCTCGCGCGTGATCCTGACAATCGAGGCGGGCGTGGAATTCGAAGTCCACGTGACGCCGAGAGCGAGCGATGAACTGGAGCTGATCAACGGGCGGCAGGTCTGGCTGGTGATCAAGAGCTATTCATGTCATCTGGTCGCGCAAAGCGAGTGAGAGAATTCGTTTCGAGCGCGCAGATCGCGTGACGAGCGGCTATCGACTAGAGAAGGAAGAAAGAAGGCGGGAGCAATCGCGGACGCGCGGAGGGAACGACGATGCCGACTGAGATTCGACATTATATAGGTGGCCACGCGGTTGAAGGATCGAGCGGTCGCCGCGGCGAGGTGTTCAATCCGGCGACTGGCGAGGTTACCGGGCGAGTGGCGTTTGCGTCGAGCGACGAAGTGGATCGCGCGGTCGCCGCGGCGCGCGATGCGTTCCAATCGTGGTCGCAGGTGCCGGCGATACGGCGCGCGCGCGTGATGTTCAGTTTTCTGCGCTTGCTCGAGCGCGATCTGAAAAAGATCGCAGTCGCGATCACCGCCGAGCATGGCAAGACGATTCCCGACGCGGAGGGCGAAGTGCAGCGCGGAATCGAGGTGGTCGAGTTCGCCTGCGGAATTCCCGCGATGCTCAAGGGCGAGTTCTCGGACAACGTTAGCGCCGGACTGGATACGCATTCGCTTCGGCAACCGCTCGGCGTGGTCGCGGGAATCACGCCATTCAATTTTCCCGCAATGGTGCCGATGTGGATGTTTCCGATCGCGATCGCGTGCGGTAACACTTTCGTGCTGAAGCCGTCGGAGCGCGATCCGTCGGCGTCGATGATGCTCGCCGAATTGCTGCGAGAAGCAGGCCTGCCTGACGGCGTGTTCAACGTCGTGCACGGCGACAAGGACGCAGTCGAGGCGATACTGGCGCATCCGGAGGTTGCGGCGGTGAGTTCCGTCGGCTCGACGGCGGTTGCGGAACATATCTTCAGGACTGCGTCGGCGCACGGCAAACGAGTGCAGGCGCTCGGCGGCGCGAAGAATCACATGGTGGTGATGCCCGACGCCGACGTTGGCGACGCGGTGGACGCGACGATCGGGGCGGCATACGGCGCGGCGGGCGAGCGCTGCATGGCGGTGTCGGTGGTGGTCGCGGTCGGCGACGCGACGGCGGACGCGCTGGTCGAGCGATTGTCGCCGCGTGTGCGGGCGCTGAAGATCGGGCCCGGCATGCAGGCGGGCGTCGAGATGGGGCCGCTGGTCACGGGGCAGCATCGCGAGCGCGTGCGCGGATATATCGATTTGGGCGTCGAGGAAGGCGCGCAGTTGGTCGTGGACGGCCGCGGCGTGCGCGTGCCGGGTCACGAGCGCGGATTTTTCATCGGCGGCACGTTGTTCGATCGAGTGCAGCCGTCGATGCGAATCTACCAGGAAGAAATTTTCGGGCCGGTGCTCGCGATCGTGCGAGTCCCCGATTTCGAGTCGGCGATCGATTTGGTCGATCGCCACGAATACGGCAACGGCGCGGCGATTTTCACGCGCGACGGCGGTGCGGCGCGCGAGTTCGCGGCGCGGGTGAAGATCGGGATGGTCGGAGTCAACGTGCCGATTCCGGTGCCGATAGCGTTTCACGCGTTCGGCGGATGGAAACGATCTCTGTTTGGCGATCGTAATGTTTACGGTACCGAAGGCGTGCAATTTTACACCCGGCTCAAGACGGTGACCTCGCGCTGGCCTGAGCCGCGGGCGGGCGAGGGCGCGCAATTCGATTTTCCGCGAGTTCGCAAATAGATGAGTTTGCGCTTCCAATGATGTTTGAACGTCGCGAGCGGCGTGTAATAATTGCGCTTCAATCTCGTCATCAGAGCGTAACGTGAGCGGTGCGAATCCGAATCGAGAACATAACGGCGGACGCCAAGGAATTGGAGTTTGCCGAATCCGAGCAGGAAATTAACCGGATCCTTGGGCAGGGACCGATCCGCGAGTACCAGGTCGAGGGACCGATCGCGGTGTCGGTGTCATTCTATCGCGCCGGCACGGAGTTGTTTTTCGAGGGCAGCCTGAAATCGAAGACCGGCGCGATCTGTGCGCGCTGCGCCGAGGAATTCGATTCCAGCACTGACCGGCCGTTTCGGTTCGTGCTGTCGCCCAAGTCGATCGGCTACGATTCGGACAATCTTCGCGCTGAGGATTTGGAGTTCTCGCTATACGAAGGCGAAGAAGTCGATCTGGGGCCGCTGATTCGCGAGCAGGTTCTGCTGGCGTTGCCGACGCGTCCGCTATGCCGCGAAGATTGCAGCGGGCTTTGTCCGCAATGCGGCGTAAATCTGAATCACGCCGAATGCGGCTGTCGCATCGAAAAGTTCGATCCTCGACTGGATGCGTTGCGGTCGCTTAAACTGCGGCGCTCCTGATAAGCTCTACCTCAAAGTTAGGAAGTAATTCGTCATGCAAGCACCCAAACGCCGTACCTCGCATCGAAAGAAGAACATGCGCCGCGCGCATGACGCGCTGACCGCAGTCAATCCCGGCACTTGCTCGTCGTGCGGGGAGCCCGTGATGCCGCATCGCGTCTGCCGCCATTGCGGTTCGTATCGCGGCCGCCAGTTGGCCGAAATCAAGGAATAGGCGCAGCGGAGCACGGTTGTGAAAATCGCGCTAGACGCGATGGGGGGTGATCTCGCCCCCAAGGCCACGGTGGAAGGCGCCGTGCTCGCCGCGCGCGACTTCGGGATCGAAGTTGTGCTGGTCGGCGATCGCGAGATCCTGGCCAAGGACCTCGCGGAGCACGACGCGTCGCGCCTGCCGATCCGGATCGAGCACGCGCCCGAAGTAATCCTGATGGACGATGCGCCGCTCGATGCGGTTCTGTCAAAGCAGCACTCTTCAATTCACGTCGGGCTCGAGCTCGTGAAACGGGGCGAGGCCGATGCGTTCGTCAGCGCCGGCAACTCAGGCGCCGTGATGACCGCCTCGATGATGATCCTGGGCAATCTGAATTTCGTCGATCGGCCCGCGATCGCGTCATTGGTGCCAACGCGCGAAGGCGAAGCGCTGCTGATCGACGCCGGCGCCAACACCGAGGTCAAGCCGATCAACCTGCTCCAGTTTGCCGTGATGGGCAGCGTGTACTGGCGTCACGTGCGCAACGTCTCGCGGCCGCGAGTCGGGATTTTGAGCAACGGCGAGGAGGCCTCGAAGGGAACCGAACTGACGCGTGCGGCGGCGGCGATGCTCGAGCAGGTGCCGACCTACGTCAATTACATCGGATACGTCGAGGGACGCGACATCAACGGCGCGAAGGCCGATATCATCGTGACGGACGGCTTCAACGGCAACGTCGCGCTCAAGACGATGGAAGGGTTCGCGTCGTTCATGCTGGGAAATCTGCGCGAACTGTTCGGCACGAATTGGCGCACGCGCCTTGCGTATTTGCTGGTGCGGAAAAATCTCACCGCGATGCGCGAGCGGCTCGATCCCAACGAATACGGCGGCGCGCCGCTGCTCGGAATCAGCGGAGTCTCGATAATTGCGCATGGATCGTCGAATCCGCGCGCGATACGAAGTGCGCTCAGGGCTGCGTCGAACGAGCATCTGGTGAATCACGTGAACGCCGAGATTCTGGAAATTCTCGGCAAGATTCAGCCCGCCGCGGGCACTGCGAAACCGCCGGCCGGGAAGGGCATCCGCGCGCTGTTCTCGAAGATGCGCGAACGGTTGCATCGCAAGGACCGCGAGGAAGGCGCGCGCAAGGACGAGTCGCATACTGGCGGCGAAGTTCCGCATGAGGCGCCGCTCGAGCGCGAAGAAATTCACGCCGAGGCCGACGCGTCGGGAATCGATGCGGGCAGGAAGGAATCGACCAAGACTGGATCGCTCAAGGCCGAATCGCACGCGGACGGCGCCGCGGTAATCACCCCGATTGACGCGTCTGCACCGGCGGTGACGAATGGCGCCACAGCGGGCGTCGAGAAAAATCATACGCCCGCCGATGCGCATCCGGCGGAATCGGGCGCAGATCGCGGCGTCGAGCATCCGAATCCGAAAGACCATCAATGATCGCGCGGTTGACGGAACTCGGCCGGATGACATGTTTTATTGCAATCGGACATTTCGCCGCACCGGCTGGGCTTGAGTCGGGGGATCTCAGATGAAGCTGGCGTTTCTATTCCCGGGGCAAGGTTCGCAGCGCGTGGGGATGGGTGCGGAACTCGCGAGCAACTTTGACGTCGCGCGGCGGACCTTCGCGGAGGCGGACGAGGCGCTCGGGTTTTCGATCTCCAAACTTTGCTTCGAGGGACCGGAGGAAGAACTTCGGCTCACCGCCAACACGCAACCGGCGATCGTGACGACGTCGATCGCGGCGCTGCGCGTCTATGAGAAGGAAATCGGTATCGCGCCGGAGATGGCGGCGGGCCACAGTCTCGGCGAATACAGCGCGCTGGTCGCGGCGGGTGCGATTAAATTTTCGGACGCGGTGCGCGCGGTGCGCGAGCGCGGACGCCTGATGCAGGAGGCGGTGCCGGCCGGCAACGGCGCGATGGCGGCGCTAATCGGCCTCGAGTTGCATCAGGTCGAGGAAATCTGCCGCGAGGTCAGCATCGCGGATCAGATCGCTGTGCCAGCCAATCTTAACGCACCGGGCCAGGTCGTGATCGCCGGACATGCGGGGCCGGTGCGAAAGGCGCTCGAAATCGCGAAAGAGCGCGGCGCCTCGATGTCGGTCGAATTGAAGGTCAGCGCACCGTTTCATTGCGCGCTGATGCAGCCGGCGCGCGACGGTATGGCGCCGGTGCTCAAAGCGATCAAGGTTGGCAACTTCAGATTCGGCGTGATCGCAAATGTAACCGCGGAGATGAATCGCGATCCGGCGCGGGTGGTGCCGCTGTTGCTCGAGCAGATTGCCGCGCCCGTCAGATGGGAGGAATCGATGGGTATAATCGCGCAGAGCGCGATGACCGACGCGATCGAGTTCGGCTGCGGGCGGGTCCTGATGGGCCTGATGCGCCGGATGTATCGGACGATTCGGGTGCGCCCGCTCGAGGATCTCGCATCGTTGAAGACGGCCGCTGATAGCGTCGCCGGCGGAAAGGGCTGAGCCTCGCTTGCCAGTGCGCCTTTAACTGCTTAAGCTCGACTGATAATTTAACGCCCGAGAATCCCCTTCCCGTATTGTCGCGAAATGTGCATTCGCGGAGTATTCGCGGTGCGGGAACTATAATGTAGATTGATCGCGGCTCAACACTGCCGCGCTGCCCCAGGAGGAACGAGAGCAGGATGGCGCAAGACATCGCAACCAAGGTTCGCGAGAAAATCAGCGAGCAGCTCGGAGTAGCCGCCGACGAAGTTACCCCGGAGGCCTCCTTTATCGAAGACCTCGGCGCGGATTCGCTCGATATCGTCGAGCTGGTAATGGCGCTCGAAGAGGAATTCAACATCGAGATTTCCGACGAAGACGCCGAAAAAATCCGCACCGTGAAGGACGTCGTCTCCTATATCGAGGCTCACAAGAGCTGAAGCCGTTCGCCTCAATACTCGTTCGCGACAAATTATTTCGACGGCGGTTGCAGGCCGCCGTTTCCGCATCGCCCGACGCCGCGCTTGATTGCGCGCCGGCGCGTCTGCGCGATCGGAACTGCGCGGCGGAGAGCTAGCGCTCATGCGATGCCCATTTTGCCGTAATCGCGGAAATCGCGTGGTCGATTCGAGGATGTCGAGCGACGGCGTGATGATTCGGCGCCGGCGGATGTGCACCTCGTGCAAGCGCCGCTTCACGACCTACGAACGGGTCGAGGAAGCGACGCCGATGGTGGTCAAGAAAGACGGGCGGCGCGAGCCATTCGAGCGATCGAAAATAATCGCGGGGCTCAAGCGCGCCTGCGAGAAGCGCCCGGTCTCGATGGAAATGATCGATTCAATTGCGAGCACGATCGAAAGCTCGATGGCGGAGCAGGGCGATCGCGAGGTCCAAAGCAGTGCGATCGGATTGGCAGTGATGAACGAGTTGCACAAAATCGATCAGGTCGCGTACGTCCGCTTCGCGTCAGTGTATCGCTCGTTCAAGGATATCGACGAGTTCATGCACGAGCTTGAAGACCTGATCAAAGAGCGCAAACAACCGGCGCATCCGCGCGCCGCCGACAAGAAAGGCGACCCACAATCCTGACCGTGAAAACGCGCGGCGCGGACGAGACCGATCGGCGCTTCATGCGCGAGGCGCTCGCGCAGGCGGAAAGCATGCTGGGCATGACCTCGCCGAATCCCACCGTCGGATGCGTGCTCGTGCGCGCCGGCAAGGTGGTCGGGCGCGGCGTGACCTCGGCGGGCGGGCGGCCGCATGGCGAGACGAATGCGCTCGCGCAAGCGGGTTCGCGCGCGCGCGGCGCGACTGCGTATGTATCGCTCGAGCCGTGCGCGCATCACGGTCAGACTCCGCCGTGCGCGGATGCGATCGTCGAGGCGGGCATCGCGCGGGTGGTGATCGGATGCGGCGATCCTGATCCGCGCGTGCACGGACGCGGGATCGCGATTCTGAAACGCGCAGGGATCCGCGTCACGAGCGACGTTCTGCGCGATGAAGCGGCGCGCATCAACGAAGGATTTTTTGCGCGCATCGCTCGCGGCCGTCCGCTGGGAATCCTCAAGCTCGCGATGTCGCTCGACGGCCGAATCGCGGCTGAGGGCGGCGATTCGCGCTGGATCAGCACGGAGGAATCGCGCGCGATGGTTCATAGATGGCGGCGCGAGTGCGACGCGGTGATGGTCGGCGCGGGCACTGTTGCCGCGGACGACCCGCGCCTGACGTGCAGAATTGAGGGCGGACGCGATCCGGTGCGAGTCGTCGTCGATGCGAATTTGCGGACGCCGGCTGACGCAAAAGTATATCGCCAGCGCTCGACTGCGCCCGCGATCATCGCTACGACGCAGGCAAACCTGGCGTTCGCGAAAAAGAAATACGAACGCCGCGGGGTCGAGGCGATCGCGATCGCGGACCATGGCGGTGAAATCGCGCTCGATCGATTGATGCAGGAGTTCGGCGGGCGAGGATGGTCGCGCGTGCTGATCGAAGGCGGCGCGCGTCTCGCGGCGTCGGCGCTCAGAGCGGATGTTGTGGATCGGGTCGCATTTTTCGTCGCGCCGAAAATTATGGGCGCGGGCCTTCCGGCGATCGACGGGATGCATCTTACGAGAATCCGCGACGCGATTCAGTTGAGCGAATTGTCCGCGCGCCCGGTCGGCGTCGATTGGCTGTTCGAAGGCAAGGTCGTGCCGGCAAAGCGGCGACGAAAATGATGCCTGCGGCGAAGCATCGGGCCTTCATGCCTGCTGGTTAGCTTCGCAGACTGGTGGTAAGATTTTCAGCGGATTCGAAATCGATGGCAGCATCCTCACCAGAAGAAATTTTTGCGGCTCTTCGCGATGGCAAGATGGTCGTGATGATCGCCGAAGAGCGCGACGACGTCGAAGGCGACGTCGTGATGGCGGCTGAGAAAATCACGCCCGACCAGATCAACTTTATGGCGCGCGAGGCGCGCGGAATCGTCTCGGTCGCGATTATCGACAAGCGCTTCCGCGAGTTGGGCATCACGCTGGCGCCTTCGACCGACAACGGCAATTCGATCGAGCAGGCCGGCTCGCTGATCGATGCGCGCGAGGGCGCGACCACGGGCATTTCGGCGGGCGATCGCTCGCGGCTGATCAGCGTGGTGGCGGACGAAAAGTCCGGCCCCGAAGATATCGTGATGCCCGGCCATGTGCTGCCGCTTATGGCGTTATCGGGCGGCGTGATGATGCGGATGGGACGCGCGGAGGGCGCGGTCGATCTGATGCGCGCGGCGGGGATGGCGCCGGTCGCGGCGCTATGCACGCTGCTCCGCGAGGACGGCGAAGCGGCGCGGCTGATCGAGCTGAAGGAATTTGCGGCGAAGCACTCGATGCCGATCGCGCATATCAAGAACCTCGTTTCGTACCGCCTGACCAACGAAGTGCTGGTGCGGCGCGTCGCCGAGCAGCGATTTCCGATCGCGGGCGGCGTGCTGCAGGCGGTGGTGTTCAGGAACACGGTCGACGGCCGCGAGCATCTGGCGCTGATCAAGGGCAACGTCGGCGGCGGTCGCAACGCGCTGGTGCGGCTTCATTCGGAATGCCTGACGGGCGACGTGTTCGCGTCGTCACGATGCGACTGCGGCGATCAACTGCAGGAATCGCTCAATCGAATCATGGCGGCGGACTGCGGCGTCGTGATTTATCTTCATCAGGAAGGCCGCGGGATTGGACTCGGGAACAAGATTCGCGCCTACGCGTTGCAGGACGAGGGGATGGACACGGTCGAGGCGAATCTTCACCTGGGGTTCGACGAGGATTTGCGCGACTATGGAATCGGGGCGCAGATTCTGCGCGATTTGGGCGTCGGCGAAGTGCAATTGCTGACCAACAATCCGCACAAGATCGAGAGCCTCCGCCGTTATGGAGTGAACGTCGCGCGGGTTCCGATCGAGGTCACGCCGCACGCCGGCAATATCGGCTACCTGCGCACCAAGAAGGAAAAACTCGGCCATCTTTTCTCGGAACTGAAACTGATCACCTGAAACCTTAAGGTCGCGCCGCGCCGCGATTGCGCCGACGCGCTGGATTGACGTTTTCATTATGGGCTTAAGACATCTCGGGCGTGAGCTTGCGCTCAAGGCGCTCTATCGAGTCGATATTTGCGGCGGCGCCAGCAACGACGACCTCGTGCTGTTCTTCGAAACTTTTCCCGCCGAAGACAGCGCGCGAAGATTTGCCGTCCAGTTGCTCGAGGGAGTCCGCCGCGAACAGGACGTGCTCGACAAGCATCTGGCGGGCGCGCTCGAGCATTGGTCGATAAAGCGGCTCTCGCGAGTCGATCATAATGTGCTGCGAATGGCGCTCTACGAACTGCTGTTCATGCCGGATATCCCGGCGCGCGTGACGATGGACGAGGCAATCGAGCTGGCGAAACAGTACGGCGATATCGAATCGGGACGCTTCGTCAACGGCGTGCTCGACGAAATCGCAGGACGACTCGGACTCAGGCAAAAACTCGATGACCGGATTGCATCGACGCCTGAGTAAAGCGCTGGCGGTAGGCGCGCTGGCGCTCACGAGCGCCGCGGGCTGCGGCTATCACTTCGCGAGTTCCGGCGACGCGCTGCCGCCGGCGTCGGAAACCATCTACGTCAAGCGCTTCGAAAATCACACGCGCTCGACCGGCCTGAATGATGAGCTGGATCGATATATCAAGGACGAGATCGCGATGCACAAGCGGCTCAAGGTGGTGGACGATCCCGCGAATGCCGATCTCGAACTGACCGGCGATATCAAGTACACCAACGCGGTGCCGTCTAACTTCAACTCGGCGATCGAGCCGACGCTCTACAACAACAGCCTCGCGATATCGGTGGCGCTGCAGGACGTGCACAGCAAGAAAATGATCTGGAGCGCGCGCAACGTCGGCAACAGCCAGCATACGCCGGTGGTCGCCCAGACGGTCGTCACCACTACCCCGACTTTTCTGCAGCAGAATTTGCGCGGCGGCGACGTCGCGCAGATGACGGATATCGAGACGGCGCATTCGATGACCTTCGCGTCGCGCGACACGATGATGCAAAAAGTCGCGCAGAATCTTTATGCAGAAATGGCCGAGGGCTTTTAGCGCGCGCCGGGCCGCGATCGATGCCGCTTGAAAACGCGCTCGCGTACCTGCGCGCCGCCGCTTCAGGCCGGCGTATCCCGCCGGTCGCGGTAATCTTCGGCCCGCACGCGTTTCTGAGAGAGTTCATCCTCGACTCGATCGTGCGCGCGATCGTCGCCGACGGCTGCAAGTATCGCGGCTTCCAGATTGGCGCGGGCGACGATTACGGCGCGCTGCTGAATGAATTGCGCGCGCCCGACCTGTTCGCGCCGACGCTCGCGATCGCGTGCCGCGTGCTTCGGTCGCGCCGCGATCGCGCCGACGATGCCGACCCAGGTGATTCGCGCAGGCCGGGAAACGGCGCCGGAGAGCCGGCGCTGATCGAGGCGCTCGAGGATTTTCGCGGCCCGGGGCATCTGGTGCTGCTTTACGAGCGCGACAACGCGCCCGCCAAGGTCCGGCGCGCGGTCGAGAAGTCGGCCCTGATGGTCAATTGTATGCGGCCCTTCGACAACCAGATCGATCAATACGTGCTCGCGTTCGCCGCGTCGCTCGGCCTCAAGTTGTCGCCGGCGGCGACTGACATGCTGATTTCGCGCCACGGCGGCGATATCGCGGCGATCGCCAACGCGCTGTCGAAGGTGACGATCTTCACGGAGCCGGGCAAGCCGGTGCAGCCGGGCGACCTCGACGAGCCGGGCGCGAGGCGGATGCCCGAGCAGTTCGAACTGGCAGAAAGCCTGGCGAACGGACGAACGTCTGCGACGCTTGCGCAACTCGGGCGCGCGTTTTCGCTCGGCCGCGACGGTTTCGAGATCCTGGCGGTCGAGATCATCCCGGTGATGCGCCGCATGATGATCGCGGCGGCACTGCTTGGTTCGGGCGGAAACAGCGGCAGCGTCGCGGCGGCGCTCGGGATGCCTCCGCAGAGCGGGATGGTGACGCGCGCGATCGAGGGTGCGCGACGCTTCGGGCTCCGGCGCCTGGAGCGAGCCTACTGGCGGGCGTGCGCGATGGACGCGGGCTTCAAGAACGGCCTGATGAAGGAGCGCGAGCAGGCGCTCGCCGGGCTGCTGCTCGATCTGATGTCGCGCCCCGAGTAGTCGCCGCGGCAATTACTGCGGGCGGCTGGGAGGTTGCGGCTGCTGGAGGCGGACCTGCTGCACCATGTTCGCGATCTCGCGGCTCAGGTCGCCGGTATCACGGCTCAGAGCGGCGACAGCTTCGGTCGTATCGCCAGGCTTCGACGGCTGTGAGAAGTTCGATTCGGCGGTGTAAAGAATCTTGCTGCCGTCGCCGTTGCGAATCGTCCATTTGGCGCTCAATTGTGCACTGCCCTGCACGTCGGTCTCGAAGCGATAAACTTCGACCTGCACCTGCAGATCGATCAGCGTGGTCGCGTACCACGGGAACACGACTATCTGCTGAGTGCCGAGGTGCGCGGCGAGATCGCGCGCGAGCACCCGCGCGAAATTTTTTTCGAGCGATTCACCCCATCGATCGTTCTTCGAAAACTCGAGCCGGTTTTCCGCCGCGCGGATCACTACCTCGTTGCGATCGAGATAGGCCGGCAGCTTGACGGGGCCGAGTCCGAGGGTCAGCCCGCCGCTCGAACCTGGCGAGGATGGCGGCGCCGGTGCGGCTGAAGCCGGCGTCAGTACATAGAATTTAGGCGGCTCGGGGCGCGGTCCGAAAATCAAGCTGGCGCATCCGAAGGCCGCGACTCCCGAGAGGCAAATCGCGCAGAAGTAGAGGAGCCGGATCTTCGAGGTCATCGTCACTCCTGACTCGAGTCGCGCCCGCGCAGCAGCGCGTTGGGGTTGAGTTTGATGTAGTCAGCGAGTTCCTTGATCGAGTGCGCCGCCGCCGACACGTCCTGCAGCGTTTGCAGCGCCTGATAGTTGAGCGGCGAGCCCGGCTGGATCGTCGTATTCACGGTGCCGAGCGTGACGCGCGCCTGCTGCACCGCGAGATCGGTTGAGTCCGAAGTTTTTTGCAGGCTGGTCGATAGCGGCCCGACACGAGTATCGACATTGTCAAACGTCTGGCGCACCGAACCCATGGTTTGGCCAAGTTGTGCGCGGGTGTTTTCGAGGTTTGATACAGCGACCTTGAGCTGCGGTGTCGTCATTATCTGCTTGATCGAATCGAGTGTCGCGCTGGCATCGGAGAACACAGCGTTGAAATCCACTTTGTCGAGTTTTTCGACGATGCGAATCGCGACCGCCTGCACCTGCTCGAGCGCGTTGGGTATCGACGGGATTTCCTGCAGTGGAGCGCCGGGTGGCGAGATCATTTTGATCGGGGTCTCCGGTTCGATATCGAGCGCGACGTAAAGCAACCCCGTGACGAAACTGTCCATCCCGAGTTGCGCGCGCATCCCCTCCTTGATCAGGTTGGGAATCGTGTGCGGATCGCTCAAATCGATCGTATTGCCGCCGTGGCTCAGAATCTTCTCCTCATCGAGCGCGATTATCACCGGGATTCGAACGTCGGCGGAGATTTGCCCGCTCTGCCGATTCACCGCCTGATCGAGCCGCAGCCGAATCTGCGAAACCTGTCCGATTTCGACGCCCTTGAACTTGACCGCCGCGCCGACGCGAAGACCGTTGACGTCGCCGGCGAAGTAGATGACAAACTCATGGGTAGCGCGGAACAGCCGTCCGGAGCCGAACACCGCGAGCGCTCCGACCACCAGGCCCAAAGCTCCCAGCACGAACATCCCGACGGTCGCGGGATTAACTCTCTTGCCCATGATTCCTCGCTGAACTTTCCGGCTTCTCGCCCTCGCCGCCGCGCGTAAGGAAAGTCTGCACGCGAGGGTCGGTCGAATGAGCGAGCAGTTCTCTGGGATTGCCGGTCGCGATCATCGTGCGGCTTTCCGCGTCGAGAAAGGCGCCGTTATTTGCTATTGCGAAAATGCTGGGCAACTCGTGGGTCACGACGACTACGGTGGCGCCCAGATTATCTCGAAGCTCGAGGATCAGGTCGTCGAGCAGGCGGGAACTGATCGGATCCAAACCGGCGGACGGTTCGTCGAAAAATAGAATTTCCGGGTCGAGCGCAATCGCGCGCGCGAGTCCGGCCCGCTTCTGCATCCCGCCGCTGATCTGGCTCGGATAGTAATCCTCGAAGCCCTTGAGCCCGACCAGCGCCAGCTTGAGCGCCGCCACCTCGCGAATCTCGTCCGGGTTCAGGTCCGTAAACTGGCCGAGCGGCAAGCCCACGTTCTCCGCCAGCGTCATCGAACTCCAGAGCGCGCCGCCCTGGTACAGCACGCCGAAGCGCCGGAGTTCGGCTTCGCGCTCGGCCGGCTGGGCTTTGGTGAAATTGAAATCGCGGTAGAGGACTTCGCCCTTGGCCGGCTCGAGCAGTCCGAGCATGTGGCGCAGCAAGGTGCTTTTGCCGCATCCGCTGCCGCCCATGATGACGAAGATGTCGTGCGGATTGACCTTGAAATTGAGATCCTTCATCACGACAAAAGTGCCGAATGCCATGGTCAGATTGCGCACCGTTATAGTCGGCGTCTGATCCTTGGCGTCGGTTGCGGTTGCGGTCGGCGTTGTCGCTGGTGTGGTCATCTAGGCGAGGGTTCTCGTGAATGGATTTCAGCTCAGATGCCCAGGATGTTGAAGAGGAAAGCGAAGATTCCGCAGGCCACGGTCACATAGACGATACTGGTGACCACCGCGGTCGTGGCGGCGTCGCCGACTGCCGACGAACTGTTGCCGCATTGAAATCCGCGCAGGCATCCCGCGACCGCGATGATTATCCCGTAAACAGTGCACTTGAAGATGCCGCCGAAGATGAAAGTCAGCGTCACCGCGTGAACCGTTTCGGTGAAATAAGACCTGAACCCGATGTGCAGCATGGTCGCACTGACGACGGCACCGCCGAGGATTCCGACGCAGTCCGCATAAATGCACAGCAGCGGCATCATGAGGAAAAGCGCAGTCACGCGGGGCAGCACCAGGAATTCCAGCGGTGAGATGCCCATCGTCGTCAGCGCGTCGATTTCCTGCGTCACTTTCATCGAGCCGATTTGTGCGGCGAAGGCGGCGCCGGTGCGGCCCGACATGACGACCGCCGTCATCACGCCGCCCATGTCCCGGGTCATCGCGATGCCGACCAGGTCGGCGAGGAAAGAAGCCGCGCCGAATTGTTGCAACTGAACTGCGCCCATGAAGGCCAGGATGATGCCGACGAGGAAGCTAATCAGGGTGACGATCCCAAAGGCATTGGCGCCGCAATCCTGGAGTATCACCATCAGATCGACCCGGCGAAAACGCGCCTTGCCGACCGCGAGCTTGCCGAATGCGATCGCGACTTGCCCGAGAAAAACCAGGAATTCGTCGAGTGATTGCGCGAATGAAATCGTCGATTTGCCGAGCGTCTCGATAAACGTGCTGTGCTCGCGCTCGTGGCGCGCGCCGGTTTTCTCCGGCACCGTCTCGGCGAGCTTGATCAGCTTCTCGACGCCGTCGGGCAGGCCGTCGAAATCCAGCTCGATCTTGCTTTTTTTGCAGAGGTCAGCGACCCCCATCAGGAAAGTCAGCAGACCGGAATCCCATCCTTCGAGCTTGCCGGCTTCAAACGCCACTTTTTTGGGCTTGGGCGCCGTCTCGAGCTGGCGGACGACGAGCGTATGCGAAGGCATCCCGCTCCGCAGATGCCAATCGCCCGCGACGCTCACGACCAGGGTGGAAGGGTCGGGGCGTGCGAAGGACAACTCGGCTGGTTTGATGGAATGTTCCTGCGCTTGCATTAGCGATGCTCAATAGAGCATGGGCATAAGGGGTAGCACAATTTCTTGGGCCGGCAATTCCAAATGAAGTCGATGGCGGTTGAGCAGCCCGCGCCGATCGAATCGAATCCGCTGGTGGCGGTCGAAGTCGAGATTCCGGAGCCGGGGAACGGCGAAATTCGGGTCAAGATCAGGACCTGCGGAGTCTGCCGGACGGACCTGCACGTCGCGGAGGGCGACCTGCCACCGCGCCATCCGCGAATCATCCCGGGGCACGAGGTCGTCGGCATTGTCGATAAGCGAGGCGTCGGCGCGTCGCGATTCGAGCAGGGCGAACGCGTCGGAATCGCGTGGCTGCGCGAGACGTGTGGCGTCTGCGTCTATTGCCGCCGCGGGCGGGAGAATCTATGCCTGAGCGCTCGCTTCAGTGGCTACGATCACGACGGCGGATACGCCGAGTACGCGATCGTGCGCGAAGATTTCTCGTATCGAATCCCCGATTCGATCGGCGATGAAGAAGCGGCGCCGCTGCTGTGCGCGGGAATCATCGGCTATCGGGCAATCAAGCGGGCCGAAATCAAGCCGGGCGCGACGGTCGGACTCTACGGCTTCGGCGGCTCGGCGCATCTGGCGATGCAGGTGCTGAAGCACTGGGGATGCCGCGTGTTCGTGATGAGTCGCGGCGGGGCGCATCAGGGGCTCGCTCGCGAATTGGGCGCCGAATGGATCGGCAAGGCGGACGAACGGCCGCCCGCGCCGCTCGACGCGGCGATATTGTTCGCACCGGCGGGCGAGTTGGTGTTGCCGGCGCTCGAGGCGCTCGATCGCG
>NZ_JAUSKL010000010.1 GCF_030646925.1 Candidatus Binatus sp.
GTCGCATTCGGCGCATCTAAGCGCCGGAATCGGCACGCCCCACGCGCGCTGGCGCGAGAGCGTCCAGTCGGGACGCGTCTCGGTCATATTGCGGATGCGATCGCGCGACCATCCGGGGAACCATTTCACGCTGTCGATTGCGCCGATGAGTTTGGCGCGCAGGCCCGCGTGATCGATGCTCAAAAACCATTGCTCGGTGGCGCGGAAAATGAGCGGATTCTTGCATCGCCAGCAATGCGGATAGCTGTGCGCGAAGTTGCGCGCGTTGAGCAGCGCGCCAACCGATTTGAGTTTCGCGACGATCGAGTTGTTGGCCTTGAAGACATTTTGTCCTGCCCATTCGCCGCCGTCGGCGGTAAACACGCCGCCGTTATCGACCGGCGTAAACGGCGCGAGCCCGTACGTTTTGCCGACGACGAAATCCTCGTAGCCATGCCCCGGCGCGGTGTGCACAAGGCCGGTGCCGGTGTCGGCAGTGACGTGCCCGCCGTACATCAGCTTCACGTCGCGCACGAGAAACGGATGCCGAAAAATATCCTGGCCGTCGAGCGCTTTGAGCGCCGCGCGATCGAGATCGATTCGCTTGCTGACTTCGAGCGCGCATTCTTTTTCGACCGAATCGGCGAGCCGCGCCGCGACGACGTAGTAGTTGCCTCCGGATTTGAGCGCGACGTAGTCGAACGTCTCGTTCAGCGAAATTCCGAGATTCGCCGGCAGCGTCCACGGCGTCGTGGTCCAGATGACCGCGAACAGTTTGCCCGCGCGATGCGCTTCGGCAAGTTCGCGCCCGTCGGACGAATCAGCGGCGAGCGCGGCCGCATCTTTGAGATTCGAGTTGAAGGCGAACGCGACGTAAATCGACGGCGAGGTATGCTCGCGATACTCGACTTCGGCCTCGGCCAGCGCGGTGCGGCAATCGAAGCACCAATGCACCGGCCGCAGTCCGCGATACACGTAGCCGAGCTCGACCATCTTGCGCAGCACGCCGATTTCGACCGCGTCGTACGCCGGCGCCATCGTGAGGTACGGATTGAACCAGTCGCCGATCGCACCGAGGCGGCGAAAATCCGCGCGCTGAATATCGATCCACTTTTCGGCTTCGGCGCGGCAAAGTTTCCGCAGTTCGAGTTTCGAGATCGTGCGCGCCTTATCGCCGAGTTCGCGCGCGACCTTGTACTCGATCGGCATCCCGTGACAGTCCCATCCGGGAACGAACGGCGTGCGATATCCCATCATCGAGCGCGATCGCACGACAAAATCTTTCAGAATTTTGTTGAGCGCGGTGCCAAGATGAACACGTCCGTTGGCATACGGCGGGCCGTCGTGGAGCACCCACGGAGTGGCGTCCTTGCGCGCGGTCATCAGGCGGCCGTAGAGATCGATTTCGTCCCAATGCTTGAGCATTTCCGGCTCCCGCTTGGGCAGATTGGCCTTCATCGGGAAGTCGGTTTTGGGGAGTTTCAGGGTCGCTTTGTAATCGGTATCAGGCACAGGCACTTGGCCGGCGCGCGGCGCCGGGGCGATCTCCTTGATGCGCTAGAATTGTGAATCCGTCCGATCAAGATTAACTGACGCCGCCGCAGTGCGCGAGTGCGCGCGCCCACGCGCCAGATGAATCCGCCGAAACCGCGTGATCGGCTCGCGCTAATCCTTCTTCCCGGACGGCTGAGCGAACGCAAGCGTCGGAAAACCCGACCCCATCTGGATCAACACGCCATGCGACGAGCGTGGCGAGATGTACGCCTCGTAGGACGTCGGCGACCACTCGGTTTCATCGACGACGCGCACGCCCTGCTCCTTCAGTTCGGCAACTTTGCGCTTGGGATCGGGCACGTCGAAGGTCAGATGATGCATCCCTTCGCCGCGCTTCTCGATAAATTTATGCAGAAAGGAATTCGCGCCGAGCGGCTCGAGCAATTCGATCGTGAGGCCGTTCAGATCGAAAACCGCGAGCGTGTATCCGGCCGCTTCGCTCGCCACCTGATGCGCGAAATGCGCGCCGAGCACGTTCTCGAAAAACTTGCGCGCGCCTGCGAGGCTCTTCACCGCGATACCGATATGATCGAGTTTGCCGAATGGTTCGTTCGCCATCTCTCTCCGATTCTCCGCGCCCGGACCGATTCGCAGCCGGGCCAACGGAGCTTAGCGCCGGCGATCCTCGACCGGCAAATGGCGGCGCGGGCTTGCGCAACCGCAGCCCGATCGGCAATAGAGCAGGCATGCCGGCAACACCGTGGAACCTGCCACCGATCGTCAAAGTGTACGAGGCGCTCGGCGCGGTCGGCGACGGCCGCGTGCGAATCGAGGACGCGCGGCGGGCAATCGTCACCTCGTCCGACGGCTCGAAAAATTACGAAGTCGAGATGTCCGCGGACGGACGCGAGATCGCTTCCAACGACAACGCGTCGTATTGGCGCGGCTACCTCGGCTATCCGGCGATCGCGGTGCTGATCGAGCGTGGCTTCTATCGCGCGCCGGCCAACGTCAGCGACGCGCTCGCGGGAGTGGCGTGGAAAGAGCTCAACACCAAATTCAGGAACGACTACGCACAGACGATCGCGGAAGTGGAAAAGCACGTCGAGCAGAGCGGCCACGATCCCGACGCGGTGCGATCCGAAGCCGACGCGGTGCTCTCATTTCTGCGCGAACTGAATCCGGTGCGCGGCAAACGCACTCGTCCGCCCGCCGAAAGGCCCAAACCCAAAGCGCCGCGACGCTAGCTCCCGGCCGCTCATTGTGAGCCCGAATTTCAAGGTGCTAGCTTCGACGCCAACCAACGGCGAGGTGACGATGGCGAACGGTGCGACTGATTCGATTGCCCCATTTTTTACGATCTGGACCGAGCCGCGCGCAACGATCCGGCGAATCGTCGATACCGATCCAACCCGCCACACACTCGCACTCGCCGCGCTCGCGCCGGCGCTGGCCACGCTCGAAAGCCAATGGTCCAAGGCGATCGGCAATTCCGGAAACATCTCGGCGCTATGGCCAATCGGGGTCGTATTCGCGGTCGCCGCGGCGGCGGTGTTCGGAATCGGGGTGCTTTATCTGAACGGCGTGGTGCTGCGATGGTCAAGCGGCCTGCTCGGCGGGACCGCCACCCGAACCGAAGTCCGCGCGGCGATCACATGGTCGCAGGTGCCGTCGATCGTCGCGGGCGCGATCACGATCGCTGCGCTGCTCACGGGCGCGATCGTCCCGCCGACCGCGGGCGCCGGCGGCTCCCTCAAAGCCAGCCCTCAGTTGATCGAGTTGGGATTGCTGAACGGTATCCTTGCCATCTGGGGCTTCGTGATATCGCTCAAATGCCTCGGCGAAGTGAACCGATTCTCGGCCTGGCGGGCGCTCGGCGCAGTACTCATTCCATTAGTCATTTTAGTAGTGGTAATCGTAGTCATTGCGCGACTCGTAGCAAGATAGTTGATTCGCGACTGAGATTTCGCCGCGGCGACTGGCTAATCAACATGTAATCGCGATGCGAGGCGCGAGAAGCGCAGGCGCTCGTCCTGATTGCGCACCGCCTGCTGCAAAGCCGATCTGGAGCCGACCAGCACGCAGACCCGCTCCGCGCGCGTGATCGCGGTGTAGAGCAGGTTTCGCCGCAGCATCAGGTAGTGGCTCGAATGAATCGGCATCACCACCGCCGGGTACTGGCTACCCTGGCTCTTGTGAACCGAGATTGCGTACGCGAGCCCGAGTTCGTCCAGTTCTGACAGTTCGTAGTCGGCGTGCGCCTCTTCGAACATCACGCTGACGCGCGCCTTCTCGGAATTGATATTGACGATACGGCCGATCGATCCGTTGAAGATTGCCTTGTCATAATTGTTGCGAAGCTGGATCACGCGGTCGCCTTCGCGGAACGTGCGATCGCCGGCGCGCAGTTCCCGTCCCGCAGGATTCAGCAGCGCCTGCAATTCGCGATTGAGCGCCTGCGTGCCGAGCGGCCCGCGATTCATCGGCGTGATGACCTGAATTTCGCGCGGGTCGCTTAGCCCGAAACGCCCGACCAGCCGCTGCTGCACGAGTTGCTTGATCGTCGCGAGCACGTCCTCGGCGGCGCTGCGCTCGAAGAAGAAAAAATCGCCGGCCGCGTCGTTCGAGATATCGGGAAATTCGCCGCGATTCAGGCGATGAGCATTTGCGACAATCAAGCTCTGGCGCGCCTGTCGGTAAACCTCGCGCAGTTGCACCACCGGGACCAGTTCTGACGCGATCACGTCCTTCAGCACGCTGCCCGGTCCGACCGACGGGAGCTGGTCGCGATCGCCCACCAGCAGCAGCGAGCAGTTCGGCATCAGCGCCGTCACCAGGCTCGAGGCGAGCTCGAGATCCATCATCGAGGCTTCGTCGATGATCAGAAAATTCGTGCGCAGCGGAAATTCCTTGCCCCGCACGAAGCCGCCGCTCTCCGGCGCGTATTCGAGCAAGCGATGGATCGTCTTCGCATCGTGCCCCGACGCTTCCTTGAGCCGCTTCGCCGCGCGGCCGGTCGGCGCCGCGAGCGCCGGCTTGATGTTCATCGACGCCAGCGCGACCAGCAGCGAGCGGAGCAGCGTGGTCTTGCCGGTGCCGGGGCCGCCGGTGATTACGGTGACGCGGCTCGCCAGCGCGCATCGAAGCGCGCTCTTCTGCTCGGATGAAAGTTCGAGTTCCGAGGACTTGATTGCCGCGCCGAGCGCGCGTTCGATCGCCTCCTTGCCGAGTGCGCGGCCGGCGTTCAACTCCGCGATCCGGTGCGCGACGTTGACCTCGGCCTCGTGCAGGCGCGCGAGATAAACTGCCAGGTGATTTCCCGCGCCGTGTTCTGCTCCATCGCCAACCGCGTCGCGCGCCTCCTCGACAACGATCTCGCCACTGGTCGCGAGTTCGGCGACGGCCTCGCGCGCGAGATCCGGTTCCATCTCGAGCGCGCTGCGAAACTGGCCCTCGAGATACTCGAACGGCGAGTAAACGTGCCCTTCGTCGGACATCCGCTCGAGGATGTAGAGCACCGCGGCGCGCGCGCGCTGAATCGAGTTGCGCGGTACGCCGAGTTTCTCGGCGACCGCGTCGGCAGTGCGGAATCCGATCCCGTGGATCGTGCGCGCGAGCACATATGGATCCTCGCGCACGACCTCGAGCGCATTCTTGCCGTAAAATTTGAGTATTCGCCGCGCATGCGATGCCGCGACACCATGGCCGCGCAGGAATACGGTGAGTTCGCGCAGTCCCGACGAATCACGCCATGCCGCCGCAATCCGCCTCGCCACGACCCCGCCGATCCCGGGAACCTCGCGCATCCGCTCGGGCGCATTGTCGAGCACCGCGCCGAGCGTGTCGCCGAAGTACTCCGCGATCCGGCGCGCGGTGGCGCGGCCGACGCCATGAATTTCCGACGCGAGATAGCGCTCGATCGCGACGGCGCCGGCCGGCCGCAGAGTCTCGAAATCGATCACCTTGAACTGATCGCCGAAACGCGGATGCTTTTCGAATTTTCCCTGCGCCCGAATCGTCGAACCCACCTCCAGTCCCGCGAGATTGCCGACGACCACCGTGCGCCGATCGTCGCCATGCTCGACCGGCGTGACGATTACCGCGACCGAATAGCCGCTGTTGTCATTGACGTAGAGGACCTGGTCGAGGATGCCTTCGACGGTTTCCTGGTTTTGCGGTGCTGCCACGAACTGAGGATTACGCTTGGATGACTCTGCGTCTAGTTGGAGCCCCGGTGATCCGTCCACAACGGCGCTCCCGGCGCTCGTCGCGCCGATCATAGAACAAGTAACGCGAGTGTTCGCAAGCATCGCGACCTATCGGGTAGTGGGCGGTTTTGGAAAATGAGCCGTCGAAACTACTCAATCCTCGAAAAACGACTGGAACGCATCAAGCACGTCGGCAACCTTCAGTTGGAGCAACTCAAGCGTCTCTATGACCGGCGATTCATCGCGGAACTTTATTGGCAGCGTCAGATTGTACTCCACGTGCATGGGATCGTTCACGACTCCAGATGGTGTTTGGCGGTTGAACACGTGAAAAGGTATGCGATACATCGTCTGTCCGCTCGTGCGCATGAATATCGGATCACGGTGTTTGTCAGTATCGGTGAGTTCTCGGATTTTACGTATCCAGGTGTTTCCGTTGTACGGTTGGAGCTTCTCGATCACTGTCACTTGTTTGCCCTTAACGCCTTTGAGCAGGGACGGAATTTGACGTGCGAAGTCCTTTGGAGTCTCACAAATCGGAAATTGCAGGCTCTCATTGATGGGTTTCGAGTTCAAAATCACAAGAGAGCTCACAAGGTAGTTAAGAGCGGTACGAAGCGGCTGAACGATCTCGCTCACGTCCAGTTCAAAGCTTTTGATGGGATTCGGAAATTCGTAGCTGACGTCGCGCGGGTTTCGTCGATTTAGTTGCGGAACGACGACATCATGTTGGAGTTCCCTAAATTCTTCTATTCGGACTTTGAAATCCGACAAGCGTTCTTTGGACCGCTCTACTCGACGATAGGCGTCATCCAGTGAAGCCATTTAATCAAGGCGGAGTGGCGGAAGAAGATCGTATTTCTCCGCGAGGTCGTGGAGCGCTTGATGCGCCCGTGCTGCACCGCCGAGGGTTTCGCCATTGAGGCCAGCGAGGATAACCATGTCTCGAATCTCAGTTAACAAACTCACGATCTGAGATTCAGTTTCCGATTCTGTATTGCGTCGTGCCATATTTCTGTCATACTACGCTCATGCCTTCCCGAGCAAGCAGAGGCGGTAAACGCGCCGATTCCATTCAGAACGCCCTTCGCGTCGTAGAAGAGGCGACTGGTGACGTATTGAAGCCCGCAGAGGGCAAGAATCCCCATGCGCAGGCGCTATCGGCGCTCGGAGCGTCGAAGGGCGGGAAGGCTCGGGCAGCTAATCTGTCAGAGAAGCGTCGGAAGGAAATAGCGCGAAAGGCCGCGAAATCTAGATGGGCGTCGCAGTCGAAGCCTTCTCGGTGAACGGAAGTTCTAAGTTATTGCCCTTTCTTGGAAACGCACGGTTCACCAACCTGTAGAAATCATTCCACGAGCTTGACGCTCGCATAAATCCGATTAGGGCATACAGATGCTGGGCCAGCGCGGGATGGCCAACATCTTCCGTGAACAATTGATGGTGTCTGCCTTTGCGACGGCCTCTATCATCCTTCGGGTTTCGTTCTTCAAGTTCCTTTAGCAGGCTCGGGAGAATCCGTTCGTACACGAGATCGATGGTGTATTTTGCGACAACGCTGTAACGATTCTTTGACATGCCTTTCCATTCCCAATTCTTGAGCCGATAAATCTGTTCATAAAATTCGTCTGGGAATCGCTTAGCCCAAGCAGCTAATTCCTTTCTCAGAAACTTATCGAGAAGCGCCTGTAGAGCTTCTCGTGCTCGGACACTCTGAAATCCGGTGGCCTCATCGATCAAAGCGATCAGTCCAATCGTCGCGAACCCGCGATAAAGAATCCTGCATGCCTCAGCGATATGTTCTTGATTTGGCCGAAGTTTTTTCGCGTATCGCGCGTCCATAAAAACTTGGCAGACCAACGGCAGAAGCTCCGCACGATAGCCGATAGCAATTTGACCGTTCAATCTAAAAAGTACAGGTTTGGAATTCTCTTCTAACTCCTTGGGAATAAAGGGTTTCAGGTTGTCCGCTGTCAAAAATACGGGCAGTTGGAATTCCTTGTCAAAAGCCCTGCCGCCTTTGACCTTTCCCCTTCTTCCAATCGCTCGAACAAACGTAGCCCGCGTCAGAACGTGAGTCTCTCCGTCTTCAAGAACTGCGCACGAAATCTCCGCGTCTCCGATTTGCAACGTACCTGGATGGGTCGCGTTAAGAATATCCGGCGACCATCGCGCCTCAGCTGCCTTCTTGGCGATCTCAGATCGCTCCGTGGCTGATAGAGCTTTAGCTCTTGCGCGGCCACCCTTTGACTGCATCGATTCATCCATGCTTGCTAACCTCGCACTTCAGATGCTTGCAGGATATTCCCAGCAAGCATATCGTGTCAATCGGAAGCGGATGCTTGCTGGAGGTCTTGACAATGCGTGCCCGAGCAAGCATAATAATGGACATGAACAAGCTACCCATTCAGAGAGGCGCACAAATCATTGGCTGCTTGGTTGAAGGCAATTCGGTTCGCGCAACTTGTCGGATAACCAATTCGTCGAAGGATGCCGTCCTGAAACTCGTTGCCGATGCTGGCAAAGCATCAGACGCTGAGGGTAACGCCAGCAATGGAATCAGGCGTTTCGGATCACGTCTGGAGCATCGAAGAGATAGCGGCGCTTGTCCCGTGAATCAAAACCGCCCACTACCACATATCGGCGCTAGGTTGCGGCACCTTGCAGGCGCAAAATAACATGAGCCGAAATGAGCGACTGCCGGATCGCGCGGCGGTATCGCACGCAATCGAGGCGCAGGCAATTTTGTCGATCGAATCGATGCTCGAGGCCTGCCACTAAGGATCGATACGCGCGACGCGGAGGCATCCAGGACGTCCCCCACCATCAACCAGCCAACCGAGGCGCCGCAGCGCGTCATGGTGGTCGATGACAACCACGACGCGGCCGAAGTGCTGTCGGAGGCGCTCGAACTGCTCGGCTATGAGACCCGCGTCGCGTATGACGCGCTCGCGACCCTCGACACGGTCGCGCAATTCAAGCCGCAGGTGATGCTGATCGACATCGGGATGCCGGTGATGGACGGCTACGAACTGGCGCGGCGGCTGCGCGCGATGAAAGAACTTGGGCATCCGAAATTGATCGCGCTCACCGGATTCGGCCAGGAGTCG
Organism: Candidatus Binatus sp.; assembly: GCF_030646925.1. Classification (NCBI taxonomy): domain Bacteria; phylum Candidatus Binatota; class Binatia (SeqCode); order Binatales (SeqCode); family Binataceae (SeqCode); genus Binatus (SeqCode); species Binatus sp. (SeqCode). The sequence goes on from NZ_JAUSKL010000010.1 coordinate 8,789, forward strand.
GATCGCGCTCTCGCGCTGGAGGCGGGCTTCGACGAGCACATGGTGAAGCCGATCGATCTCGAAGGTCTCGAATCGCTCCTCAAGAAATAGCGGATTCCGCGCGCCTCGCATCACGGGCGGGCAACTCAGGATGTAGCCGAATCCACGAAACGCTCGATTCCGCCGGCCTGCAGCAAGAAAATCACGTTCAGCCTGAGCCTTGAACCTTTCACTCGACCAACTTCTTGCTTATATTGTCGGCAGTTAGCCGAACCAGCCGTAGATTTTGTTCTGAATTCACGTTTCGGCGACTTGGGCGGCGTGGCCTGATGGTGGTTGCGGTCGAGAAACGGATTTGTGATTCCGGCGTCGCTTAAATCAAGCGCTGCGGAGCGCACTGATGGCAGCGGACAAGAAAACTGACCCGGCGGAATCCGCGGGTCCGGCAGAAGCCAGGCCTCCCCGTCCCGCCGAATCACCGGCAACCCAGCCACTCGATCCAAGCGAAGCCAGCCCAAGTCCCGAGCCCGAACCCGCGCCCGCCTCCAAATCGTCGAAACGAACCGACGCCGAAGGACGCCTCGAAGTGCGCCCGATCGGCACCGCGCAAGGATTCCGCGAACTCGCCGCGCTCCACAAGCGGACCTGGAGCATGCTCAACGTCCGCGAGAAGAAGGTGCACGCCCTGATGTGGCCGCTCGCGATTCACTTCGGCCTCTATTCCGTGAAGCCCGGTAACGAACGCAAACGCCCGCCTCTGATCGGAGCCTTCTGGGCGCGATGCCTCGCCGACGCGCCGCTGACTCTCGGTCATCTGTACCCGGCGAGTTTGTTCAACGGCGACATGCTCGCGTCCGAGGTGTTCGAGTTCGGCGGGATGGTGATCGATCCGACCTACCAGGGCCGCGGCCTGGTCAAGATGATGTCCGATACGGCGCGGCTGTTTCTCTTTTCACGCCGGCCCAAACTGATCATCACCAACCCGGTCGAGCCGCTGTATGAGATGTACAAGCAACTCGGGCTCAAGACCGTGGGCCGCGCGCCGGTCGATCATCCGCTGGCGTACAACGTCAAGGTCTGGCTGATGTACGGCAAATTCGACGAGCTGGCCAAACCCTACTTCATGTAGAGATTTACTACAGATTCCGCTGGCGCCGCAATCCCTTCACTTCGGCTTCGATTCGGACTTGCCCCCGCTCATGAATGCGCCCGCACCCTGCATGATTCTGGTGCCGACGCTCAGCAACGCGTCGGTCAGGCCGGGGAACAGCGACGCCAGCTTCTCTGCGACCGCCGCACCCGGCGGCACGTCCACTTCCGTCAAGCCGAACGCCGCCGCCGCCAGCACCGCCCACGTGACCCACCGCGCCGGCATCGCCATCATCGAGGGCATCCCCTTGAACGCGTCGCGCTTCATCGCGTCGTGCGCCATCGGCGTATCGATCACCCCGGGCATCACCAGCGACACCTTGATTCCGGTGTTGAACAACTCGACGCGGAGCGCCTCCGTCAGTCCGACCAGCGCGAACTTGGTGGCGCTGTAGCCGCCGAGCGGACTCATCCCGCGGCGTCCCGCGAGCGACGAGATATTCACGATGTTGCCGTTTTTCGCTTTGCGCATCGCCGGCAGCACCGCCTGCATCGCGTTGAGCGCGCCGAACAGGTTCACGTCCATCATGCGGCGCAGATCTTCCGGCTTGAGTTTCTCGATTTCGTCGGTGATCAACAGCCCCGCCGAGTTGACCAGGATATCGATCGCGCCGAAGGATTCGATCACCTGTTCGACCGCCCACTTCATCCGCGCGCGATCGGTCACGTCGCAATCGAGCGCGAGCGCCTGGCCGCCGGCCTTATCGATCTTTTTGGCGAGTTCTTCGAGTTGCAGTCGGCGGCGCGCGAGCAACGCAACCTTCGCGCCCTGCTCGCCGAATGCCAGCGCGACGTCGTGCCCGATTCCGCTCGAGGCGCCAGTCACGATCACCGATTTACCGCGAAAATATCCGAGCACGGGCCCCTTCGATTCCGTTTTGGATTCGGCCATGACCGTCACCTCGATTCGGCTATCGTCGCTTGCTCGCGCGCTACTTCGGCTTCCGCATGAGCGCATTGTGCGCCGGCGGCCGGCGGATGCGCAAACCAGGTGGCGACTTGCCCGACTTCCCAACCGTGGTTAGCCTTTAAGCTCGCGCACGCGAGAGAAAATTGAACGCCAAAACCGTCATCACTGAAGATCGCGCCGCCGCGTAAACCTTCTCGGCAATCCGCCGGATTCAAACATTGGACATCAAGGATAATATGCGCTCTGAGGCCGGCGCGATCGTGCTCGTCGGCGGCCGCAGCTCGCGGATGGGCGTGCCCAAGATGTCGCTGGATTTCGGCGGCGCTCCATTACTCACTCGAATAGTCACTGAGCTGAAACGGCGCTTCGATGAAATAGTCATTGTCGCGGCGCCCGACCTCTCGCCGCACCCGCGCGTTCCGATCGCCGGCGTCAAGGTCATCCACGATGAAGAGGCGTTCCAGGGTCCGCTCGAAGCGCTGCGGCGCGGCCTGGTCGCGCTCGACCACGATATCGGCTTCGCGTGTTCCGGCGATCTGGCGCTGCTGAATGCCTACGTCGCCGATGCGCTCGTCGGGATGCTCGAGGACTTCGACGCCGTGATTCCCGAGGTCGGCGGCAAGCTGCAACCGCTGCACGCCGTCTATCGCAAGCGATGCGCCAGTGCGATCGAATCGCTCGCCGCGAGCGGCGAGAAGCGCCTCACCGCCAGCGCCAACGCGATCAACGCGCGGCGCGTGCCCGAGCACGAACTGCTGGCGCTCGATCCGGAACTGCGGAGTTTCTTCAACGTCAACACGCCCGAGGACTACGCGCTCGCGCTGAACCTCGCCGGCTTCCAGCAATCATCGTAGCCGCTTATCGCAAGCGCGATTCGTTCGATGCCGCGGCGCGCGCAGCGCTTTCGTTCGCCTCATCGATGCGTTCGGTTCAGCATCATAGCTAAGGAAGAGCGGAGAACGTCGATGGAACAAAAGACCGTCGCGGTGGCCGGCGGCTCCGGATTTATCGGCCGCGCGATTGTGCGGCGAATGGCCGCCACCGGCGGAATCAAGGCGCGCGTGCTGACGCGCAATCCGGACGCGGTACGGCTCGATTCGCCGAACGTCGAATTTGCGCGCGCCGACATCGCCGAGCCCGCGAGCCTCGCCGCGGCGCTTAATGGCGCGGACGCAATCGTCGATGCGGTCCAGTTCGAAGGTTACCCGGTTGAAAATCCTGCGCGCGGACAAACTTTCGAGCGCGTCGATTATGGCGGCGTGATCGCTTTGCTCGCCGCGGCGAAGCAGGCGGGCGTCGCGCAGTTTATCTACATCAGCGGCGCCGCCGCGAATGAAGCCAGCTCGCATCCGGGCTTTCGCGCCAAGGGACGCGCCGAACGCGCGATCCGCGAGTCGGGCCTATCGTACACCACCTTCCGCCCGTCGCTGGTCTATGGTCCGGAAGACAAGGTCGTGAGCAGCCTCGCCAAGGCACTCAAGTTCGCGCCGATTTTTGGCGTGCCCGGCACCGGACGGCAAAAGGTTCAGCCCGTGCTGGTGGACGATTTGGCCGCCTGCGTGACGCTCGCAATCCAGGGACGCGGACGCAACGGCACTTACGAAGTCGGCGGCCCCGACCTGATGACCTTCGACGAGATGATGCGCATCATCATGAATGCGAGCGGGCATCGGAGACCGCTCTTCCACATTCCGGAGGGGCTGATGCGCGCGATCGGCGGGCTCGCGGAAAAACTGCCCAAGCCGATGCTCTCGCGCGACGCGGTCACCTTCGTCACCGCCGACAACGCGTGCGATATCGGACCGCTGCGCGAAGAATTCGGCATCAATCTTACGCCGGCGCGCGTCGGGATGGCTTACCTGTCGAAAAAGTAGGAACCGCTACAGCCGGCGCCAGCCCGTTCCTTCATGGCCGAAACCGAAAAGCTCGGGATGAACGATCTCGGCGAGAATCTCGAGCGATTCGGCGATGCGCGGTCCTGGCCGATTGAAATATTGATTGCCGTCCGCCATGAAAACGCGCCGCTCACGCACCGCGCCGAGCCTCGGCCATTCAGGACGACTCGTTAGCGCCGGCAGATCCTCCGCCGCGCGATTCATGTCGAAGCCACACGGCGAGATCAGGATCACTTCGGGATTCCGCGCCGCGAGTTCATCGAACTTCATCCACGGTGAATGCTCGCCGGCCGCGCCGAATAGATTGACGCCGCCCGCCATCTCGACCAGCGTCGGCATCCAGTTGCCCGCCGCCATCAGCGGATCGATCCATTCGATCGTCGCCACTGTCGGCCGGCTGTTCGCCTGCTTGCGCGCCCTGTCGGCAATCGCGGCGAGACGCGCGCGGAGGCTCCCCACCAATTCGACGCCGCGAGCGGGCGCGCCGAGCGCGTCGGCGGTGCGTTGCATGTCTATGAAGACGTCGTCGAGAGCGTACGGCGCGAGCGACACGATCTTCGGCCGAGTCCCGAGCCAATCGGCGACCGCGGCTTCGACGTCGGACTGATTGACGGCGCAAACCTCGCATTGCGATTGCGTGACGATCACGTCGGGACGAAATTCGCGTAGCCGGGGCGCATCGACGCGATAAACCGATAGCGCCTCGCGCACGATTTGCTTCACGCGCTGATCGATTTCCGCGCTGGCGCCTGCGGGGTTGAACTTCGCTTCGGTGAGCGCGGGCAGGCGTTTTACCGACGCCGGAAAATCGCACTCGTGCGAGCGTCCAACGAGATCGCGCTCGAATCCGAGCGCGCACACAATTTCAGTCGCGCTCGGCAGCAGGCTCACAATTCGGGGCATCGCGGCGATTCCTTTTTGGCTGGCTACTGTTCGATTCGATCTAGCTTCTACTCAATTCGATCAATGATGCGAGCCACTATCCGGCAATCCCTGCTTGCGGCAACTGGCGATTTCCTGACGGCCAGCCCCGCTGTTCATCAAAGTGAACTGCGTGCGTCCGCTCAAATTGCCGGGCGAGACTTCTTCCTTGACGTAATATTCCTCACCGGGGTGAGCGTCGAATTTCAGCGGCGTGGACGCTTCGGTGGTCGCCGAGCAAGTCACCGGACCAGCATCGTTGATGTAGGAGTAAAATCCGCCGGCTTCCAACTCGATACTTTCCTGGCCGCAAGTAACTACCGGAGTAATCGCGGAGGCGTAAAAGACATAGGGGCGGTAGAGATAGATCATGCTTTTGGAAACCGGCACCGGTCGCGGCTGATAGGCCTCGCCTTGCACACCGCATCCCGCAAGCACGACGCAAATCGCGCCGACCGCGAACGAAAGGAACGCTCGATTCATCACGCTTCGAGTCTGTCACGAAGCCGCCGCACGATGAAGATGCGTTGCGAAAGTGGCGGCGGCGCTATCCAGCGGGCGCTGGATCAGATGCTCGTCAGTTCGACGACCGGGATCACGCGCGAAGTGTTCTTCTGATACTCGGCGTAGCTCGGATACATCGCGACCAGCTTCGGCCAGATCGCATCGCGCTCCGCGAACGGAAGCGTGCGCGCGCGGCATCGGCGCGTCTCGCGTCCGAGTTGCCCTTCCACGTCGGGATTCGCGGTGAGATTCAGATACCACGACGGCGGCGAATCGCTGCCGCCGTACGACGCGGCCACATACAGATGTCCGCCGTCCTCGAGATAGAGCAGCGGCTTCGAGATCGGGCGGCCGGACTTGCGCCCGCGCACAGTCAGGATCAACGTGGGGAGGCCGAACGTCGATACGCCGCCGAACAATTTGTAAGCGGCGACGTGCGCCTGGCTCATCCAGTCGATGATGTAGCGTTTGGTGGAACTTATTTTCATGGTTGGCGCTTCGCCTCCGCGCTCGTTGAGCAGCGAAAAAAATGCGGGCGAGTGAATCTCGTCCGCACAAACCAATCAATTTTAGATGATGACGATCGTCATCCTGAGGGTTTGAGAAGTATATGCCGCAAGCACAACGTTGACAAGCGAGCGATGCGCCTCGATCGTGATCGCATTGGGAGACCGGTGTAGATGAGCTTCGAGGTCAAAGCAGTAGGACTCGATTTCGGCACGACCAACAGCGCGATCTCGGTCGTCGGCGCGGACGGCGCGCCGCGCCTCGCGCGATTTCCGCACGCCGAAGGCGGCGCCGCGACCGAGACGTTTCGCTCGATCCTGTTCTTCGAGACGCGCGACGAAATCGGCGGCGCCGCGTCGGCGGTGTCGGTCGGCAACGACGCGATCCGGCGCTATCTCGCCGCCAGCGGCAACGGACGCCTGGTGCAATCGCTCAAGTCGTTTCTCGCCGACAAGACTTTCGATTCCACCGACATCATGGGCGAAAACTACACTCTCGGCGATCTGATCGCGCCGATCATCAGCGCGCTGCGGGATGCCGCGATCGCGCAGTTCGGCGAGTTGCCGCCGCGAATCGTGGTCGGACGCCCGGTGCATTTCGCCTCGATGGGTGCCGCGGATGAGGCGCTCGCGCGGAGCCGGCTCGATATCGCAGTGCGGCGCGCGGGATGGACGGAGGTGGAATTCGAGTACGAGCCGGTCGGGGCGGCATACGACTACGCGCTTCGAATCGCGCGCGACGAGTTGGTGCTGATCGCGGACTTCGGTGGCGGCACCAGCGACTTCTCGCTACTGCAGCTTCGGCCGCGGAGTGCCGCGAAGCACGGCGCGGTGCGCTACGAAATTTTGGGCAACGATGGCGTCGGCATCGCCGGCGACGCCTTCGACGGACGCATCATGCGGCATCTGGTGGCGCCGGCGCTCGGGCGCGGCACCAAGTATCGATCGCCCTACGGGATGGTGCTGCCTGCACCGACCTGGCCGTACACCAGGCTCGAGCGATGGCACTACCTTTCGTTCCTGAAGGCGCGCGCGACGATGCTCCGATTTGAGGAATTGAAGCGCCAATCGCTCGAGCCCGACAAGATCGGCGCGCTGATTCATGTCGTGGAAAACGATCTCGGCTACTTTTTGTTCCGCGCCGTCGAGCAAAGCAAGCTCGAGTTGTCGGATGCGGAATCAGCCATCTTTAATTTTGTCGATGCGCCGGTTGAGATCGAAGCAATCGTCGGACGCGCTGAGTTCGAAGCCTGGATCGATCGCTACCTCGCGCAAATCGCCGGATGCGTCGATCGGCTGATGCTCACCGCCGGTCTCGAGGCGCGCTCGATCGACAGCGTGTTTCTGACGGGCGGATCGTCGTTCGTGCCGGCGGTGCGGCGAATATTCGTCGAGCGATTCGGCGCTGACCGAATCAGGATGGGCGACGAATTCACGTCGGTGGCGCGCGGACTGGCGCTGCGCGCGCTCGACGGCGCGGCGTGACCGATCGCCTCAGACGTGATTGCGCAGCATCAGTTCCTTCGGATGCGGTTCGAGATAAACCTGTCCGCGCAGATAATCGACGCCGAAGCTGCGAACATGATGGCGGAACATCGTGATCGGCACGACCAGCGGCGCCAGCCCGCGGCGATAATCGTCGATCAGCGCAGACAGTTCAGCGCGCGACGCTTCGTCGAGATGTTCGCGCAGGTAACCGAGCATATGATGCAGCACGTTGGTGTGGCGCGCCGTCGTCGCGAGCGTCTTGAGCGCGGCCATGAAATCGCTCTGATAGCGCTGGCTGAGTTGGTCGCGGGAAATCGCTTTCGCAGTTGCGACCAGCCGGCCTAGCTCGCGATACGCGCGCGGCGAATGCACCATGAGCGTGAGCTTGTGCGCGGTGTGGAATTGCACGAGCCCACCGCGAGTCCATCGCGCGGAAAAAAACTCGCGCAGCCGCCGATACGCGAAAATCCGCTCGACAAAATTCTCGCGCCGATGCGGGTCGCTGAGGCGGCCCTCCTCCTCGACCGGCAGATTCGGATAACGGCGCATCAGGACGGCGGCGAACAGTCCCGCGCCGTCGCGCGCCCGAATCCCCGACGGCCGATACACGCGGACGCGCTCCATCCCGCAACTCGGCGAATCCTTTTTCAGCACGTAGCCCGAAAGTTGGTCGCGCGCGAGGCTGGCGACGCGCTTCGCTGCAAATGAGTTCATCGCCGCGGTGTGATCGACGCCAGTATCGTTGCCGATGAGCCGCACGTCGCCGCCGTCGCGAACGAGTCGCAGAGTTTCGCGCGGAGTGCCGAGCCCGATCTCAACTTCCGGACACACCGGCACGAACTCGACGAAATCGCCGAGCGTGTTCAGCAGAAATTCGTTGCGCTTATGCCCGCCGTCGTAGCGGACCTCGTTGCCGAGCAGGCACGACGACACGCCGATGCGGATCGGCGCATCGCTCGCTGCCGTGAAGCCTTCGCGATGCGCCGAATCAGCCACTCGATCACGCTGACGCCGCATTCAATCCGTCACGAAGCTTTTTTGTCATTGCGGCGCATGGCGCCCATTTTGACATTTCTGCGCTTCTCACCTCTGTCATTCCCGCGCGTGGCTGCCGCGCGAGGAATCCCGGATTCTGCCGCGTGAGGAATTCGGGATCATGCTTCCTCTTCCTTCCACTCCTCGCTTAGGTCCTTCCAATCCGGATTCATCGACTCAATCAGCATAACCTTCCGCCGCCGCGTCATCTTTTTGATCTCCTTCTCGCGCGCGATCGCGTCGTTCACCTCGCCGAATTCCTCGAAATACACCAGCCGGTTCACGTGGTACCGCGCGGTAAAGGAACTAGGCTTGCTCTCCTTATGCTCGGTGACGCGGCGTTCGAGATCGTTGGTCACGCCGGTGTAGAGCGTCCGCGAGAGGCTGCTCAGGATGTACACGTAGTAGGTCCAATCGCGCATCGATGCAGTTCAGCGAAAAGATCCGGGATTCCTCGCGCGGCAGCCACGCGCGGGAATGACAGAAATGCCCGAAGCGGGGAAGGAAGTTGAGGGCGCATAATCCCGGCCTGTCGGCCTTGTCACTCCCGCACTGCTCGTTCTGTCATTCCTCGCGCGCCTCAGCGATGGAGCGCCCGCTTGCCTTTGCGATCACGAGGCTTTGCCGCCTTCCACCGGCCCGCCCGCGGCTTTCCACGCCGTAAAGCCGCCGCCCATATGGCAAACCGGCGTCAATCCCATGCTCTGAAGGGTCTGCGCTGCCAGCGCAGATCTGCCTCCGCCTGCTCAGAAGAAGAGGAATTTCTTGCCCGACGCGAAGATATCCTTGTGGTACGGACTCTCCGGATCGACCCAGAATTCGAGCATGCCGCGCGGCGCGTGGAACGCCCCCGGGATGCGGCCGTCGCGATCAAGCTCGCGGACATCGCGAATATCCACGAACAGCACGTTGGGATCATCCTTCAGCTTGATCGAGTCCGCGCCGCTGATGGTCTCTACCTCGGCGTTGGCCTCGGCGAGCATCTGCTTGACGGTTCGCTTGAGTTTGAGTGGCATCAAAATTCTCCTGCGGCCATCTTACACGAGTTCTTCTCGCGGCAACCAGTGACTCTAATTTGCTAGATGCCGAGTGCGGCCGGAAGCTCGGCGAGGTCCTCGATGATGATATCCGGCGCCGGGACGTCTTCCGGCAGCGCGACGCCGCGGCGATTGATCCACGCCGCGTGCATCCCGGCCCGCTTGGCGCCCAGCACATCGTCGTGAGGAGTGTCGCCGACGAACAGAATGTCGCGCGGCGCGAGTTTCATCATCTCGAGTATGCTCTCGAAGATGATCGGATTCGGTTTTCGGATGCCCGCGTCGGCCGAGATGATCACCGCGTCGAACAGTTCGCGGATGCCGGTATCGGTGACGATCAGATGGCCGGTCTCCGCGTCGTCGAAATTCGATATCAGGCCGAGGCGGTAATGCGCCGCGATTTGGCGCATCGCGTCGAGCCGCGCTTCCGGCGCGCGGGTGACTTCGCGCACGCGGCCCATGTGAATCCGCCTGAGATGAGCCGCGAGCATTTTCGCTTCGGCGTCGCCCAGGTCGAGTTTTTTGAGCGTGCGCTCGAATCGCTCATGGCAGGTGATCTCGATCGCTTCCGCCAGCATCCGCTGCGCAAAGATGTCGCTGTAAACGCTGTCATGCGCCGCCATGAAGCGGTCGCGATCGAAGCGCTCGCCGAGTTCCTCTTCGAGCTTGGGGAACAGCAGCGGCGCCGTGCTGCGAATCTCCTTGCCGCGCCATTCGACCAGCGGCAGCCCCTCGGGATTCCAGTTCACCAGCGTGTCGAACAGATCGATCACGACTGCTTTGTAATTTTGCTTAGCCACGGACGGTCAAGGCTCCCGCAGTACCGGCGAGCGCGGCGAGATTCAGCAGCAGCACGGCGCCGTTGAGGATCACCGACAGCCGATGAAGTTTGTCGAATTCCGCCTTTTGAGCTGGATCGGCATTCGGCTCGTGGCTGACGACGCGAATCGCGTCGGCGCGCGGCAGCACGACGGCGCCCGCATAGAATGTGAGTCCCAGCCCGATTGCGATTGCGAGCGCCGCGCCGCCCCACCATAGCCGCGCGTCGCGCACCGACGTGAAGTAGATCGCCAGCACCAGCGCTACCGTGCCGGCGATGTAACCGAGCATGTAATAGCGCGGAAAGATCGTGCTGATCGCCTTGCCGGCCTCTTCGATCGGCAAGCTGCCGAAAATCGCCGGCGCGGTGAAAAAGGAAAAGAAAACGATCCCGCCAAGCCAGCATCCCATCGCAACCAGGAACAGGAAGAGCGCTACGATCATTCGGCACAATCTCCGACGCGAACTCTGAATCTCAATTGAGGTAAGTCTTGGGCGCGCCGGGCAGCGGCTGGCGCTCGGAGAATCCGCTGTCGATACCGTGCCACGCGATCACCGCCCGCTCGCCGAATTGCCAGCACAGGAAGACGATCTCGTCGTCCGAATCGAAGGGAAAATCGACCAGGCCTAAGTCGACGTCTTTAAGGATGCATCCCATCGCTTCGATCTGACTGGCGGCATCGGCCATGCTGGTCGTGAAAAATCGAAGCTCAGGGTAGCGAGTCACGATCTCCGCAAACTCACTGTGCAGAATCGACGGATCGTCCACCGCGAGATCCTCGATCCGGCTGCGCAACGAGCCTGCCTGCATCTGAAGCTGGCGCATCAGGATTTCGAGGCGCGGAATCAGATGATTGGCTTCCGCGGGGCTGAATAGCTTTTCGAACGCAGGTTTAGGCAACGTTTTTCCTGTCAGTGGCAGCAGCCGACAACCGTGATTAGGTTGTAATCTAGGAGGCATCCTTGTCTGTCTGGAATCCATATACTACGGTAAAATCTGGACGGTGTGGAAGCGGAGCAGGCGCGGGATTCCCCTCCTGAAGAGGTTTGACCACGTATGGCAGATAAACCGAAAGGGGAAAAACGTTTCGACATCGAAGAGGATCTGAACAAGGCTGAGATTCCGGAAATCCTGCCGGTGCTGCCGCTGCGCGGCATCGTAATTTTCCCGAGCCAGATTCATCCGTTTCTCGTGTCGCGGCCTTCTTCGCTGAAATTGATCGAGGAAGTCGGACAGACGTCGAAAATTATCGCGCTCGCAGCGCAGCGAAATCCTGAAGAAGAGCAGCCCGGCCCAGAAGGACTGTTTCCGCGCGGCACGGCAGTGCGCATCCTCAAGATGCTCCGCTATCCCGATCAGAGCGTGCGCGTGCTCGTGCAAGGTCTCGCGCGCATCGAACTCGGCGAATTCACCCAGCGCGAGCCGTACTTCGTTGCGCACGTGACGCGGCTGCACGAAGCGATCAGTCCCGACAGGGAGATCGATGCGCTTCAGGCTCACCTCGTGAGCCAGTTCTCGAAGTTCGTTTCATTGGTGCCGTACCTGCCCGACGAGTTGCAGGTGATGGCGATGCAGATCAAGGACGCGAGCCGGCTTAGCGACATGGTCGCGTCGTATCTGAAGATCGCGGTCGAAGAGGCGCAGGAACTGGTCGCGACGCTCGAGGTGCGCGCGCGCCTCGAGAAGCTGCTGGCGATCCTGGCGCGGGAAATCGAACTGCTGGAGCTGGGCCATAAGATCCAATCGCAAGTGCAGACCGAGCTGAACAAGAATCAGCGCGAGTACTATCTGCGCCAGCAACTGAAGGCGATTCAGAAGGAACTCGGCGAGGGCGACGGCCGCACCACCGAAGTCGAAGAGATCGAGAAAAAGATCGAAGAAGCAAATCTACCGCCCGACGCGCGCAAGGTCGCCGACAAGGAACTCGATCGGCTCAAGATGATACCGCCGGAATCGGCGGAACACACGGTCGTACGCACTTATCTCGATTGGCTCGTCAGCCTGCCGTGGAGCGTCTCGACCGAAGACAATCTCGACATCAAGCACGCGCGCCAGGTGCTCGACGAAGATCACTACGATCTCGAGAAAATTAAGGAGCGTATCCTCGAGTTCCTCGCGGTGCGCAAGCTAAAGAGCGACACCAAGGGGCCGATTCTTTGCCTGGTCGGGCCGCCGGGAACCGGCAAAACATCGCTCGGCAAATCGATCGCGCGCGCGATGGGCCGCAAGTTCGTGCGCCTGTCGCTCGGCGGCATCCGCGACGAAGCCGAAATTCGCGGGCATCGCCGCACCTACATCGGGTCGCTGCCCGGACGCATCATCCAGGGGCTGCGCAACGCCGGATCCAACAATCCGCTGTTCATCCTCGACGAGGTGGACAAGCTCGGCATGGATTTCCGCGGCGACCCCGCGTCGGCGCTGCTTGAAGTGCTCGATCCCGAGCAGAACAACACGTTCTCGGATCACTATCTCGACGTGCCGTTCGATTTGTCGAAGGTGCTGTTCCTGACGACCGCCAACATTCTCGATCCGATTCCGCACGCACTGCGCGACCGCATGGAAGTGCTCGAGTTGCCGGGCTACACGGAAGAAGAGAAGTTGCAAATCGTGCAGCGGCATCTGATTCCCAAGCAACTCATCGAGAATGGCCTGGGCGATCGGAAAATCGAATTTGCAGAGGATGCGCTGCGCGAGATCATCCACAGCTACACGCGCGAGGCGGGACTCAGAAATCTCGAGCGCGAGATTTCGCGCGTATGCCGCAAGATCGCCCGCGCAATCACCGAGGGCGAGCAGGCGCCGGAGCGCATCACCGCGGCCGACGTTCAGCGCTATCTCGGCACGCCGCGCTTCTACTCGGAAGTCGCGGAGCGCACCCAGGAGCCCGGCGTCGCAACCGGTCTCGCATGGACGCCAAATGGCGGCGAAATCATGTTCATCGAGAGCACGCGGATGCCCGGCCAAAAAGGCCTGATGCTGACCGGTTCGCTCGGCGACGTGATGAAGGAATCGGCCCAGGCAGCGATGTCATACGTGCGCACGCGCGCGGAGCGGCTTGGCATCCCGGCAGACTTTTTCGAAAAGTCAGACATTCACGTTCACGTACCGGCGGGCGGAATCCCCAAGGACGGACCTTCGGGCGGCGTCACGATCGCTGTGTCGCTCGCGTCGTTGCTGAGCGGACGGCCGGTCCGCTCGGACGTCGCGATGACCGGTGAAATCACGCTGCGCGGCAAAGTGCTGCCGGTCGGCGGAATCAAGGAGAAGGTGCTCGCGGCGCGCCGCGCGGGAATCAAGACAATCATTCTGCCGCGCCGCAACGAGCGCGATCTCGAGGACATCCAGCCGGAAGTGCGCAAAGAGATCGAGACGATCTTTGTCGATACGGTGGACGAGGTGATTGCTCACGCGCTGCGCGACGCCAACAGCGTGCAACCGCCGCCAGAGGAACCCACCACCACGGCGCGCCCGGAGCGTACCGTGCTCAACTGATCGAATCGAAAATCGAAAGTGCTCGCTCAGAGACGCAATCCATCAAGATGGATTGCGTCTTTTATTGCGATACGCGGCGCTTCCGACGCCGAAGGAGCGTCGGACTGCTCCTCGCGGCGCCCTCCGAATACCTCGCCCGCTTAGTTGCGGGAGAGGAAGCCGAAGCGCGTAGCGATGAGGCAGGTGAGGGTGCAGTGGCGCGAGCAAAGATCCGGGATTCTTCGCTCCGCTCTGAATGACAAATTTATGAAGCTTGTTGTGTGGGAACGATCACGCACCTCGGACCTTCGCGATTCTCGATCGAGATCCTTCGACTCCGGCAGCCTTCGCTCAGGATGACAAGCTTGGTCAGTTCGCTCGGTAAAAAGGTCGGACGGTTCGCATTTCTGTCATTCCCGCGCGTGGCTGCCGCGTGAGGAATCCCGGATCTTTTAGTTTGTCTGCGTTGCTGCAGGATGGTGTTACTTCTTGGCGTGGACCGTGATATCGAGCACGCCGCCACTGTAGGCGAAGCCGGCGGCCTGAAAGGACGGCGGTCGTAGTCCAACCGGCGCGTCATTCGAGAAACCATACGATTCCGTCGGCAATCCAATAAAGTTGAACGTCATCGAGCCGGTCAAATCTCGGTCGTGAAAAGTTGCGACCGCGTAGGTGCCCGGCGGCAATCCGGGAAAATCGCACACCGCGCTGCCATTTGTGATCGGCGCCCACGCTCGCTGCGCCGCCTGCTCGCGATGCCGCGGCCATCCGGCGGGCGACGACCAGATCGCGCATCCTGCGCGCCCGACGTCGCTCGACATCCCGACGTAATGCACGCGAATCACGTTGGCCGCGGGTGACGGCGCCGCTGCCGGCGATTGTGCGACAGCGACTGCGCCCAATGTCGAAACAGCGACGGCGATTACGCTGGCGACGATTCCGGAAATAGAAGATGCGGCCCTCATCGTCGCGCACCAGGCGCGGGACGCGGGTCCACGATCTGCCGGCCCGTCGGACGCACCTCGAGCGAGCATCCGAACAGCGAATCGTCGCGCACCAGCATCACGACCGCATCCGCGATCTCTTCGGGTTGGATAATTTTCGAGGGCATCCAGCTCTTGATGCCAAATTTCTCAGCCTGCTCGAGTCCCTTGCGCACCAGCGGCGTATCGACGATTCCGGGACAGATGCAGTTGACGCGAATCTTGCGCTCCGCTTCCCAGCTTGCCAGCGAATGCGTGAAATTCACCACGCCGCCCTTCGCCGCGCCGTACACCGCGTCCTGTCGATGCGGATACAGCCCGGCCATCGAGGCCGTGTTGATGATCACGCCGCCGCCGTTCTTTTGCATGATCGGCGCGGCGAGGCCGGTGCCGAGAATCACCGCTTGCAGATCGATTTCGACCACCAGATGCCATCGCTCGGCCGGCGCATCCGGAAAGCCCGGCGCGCCCACTCCGATACCCGCGTTGTTGTGCAGAATATCCAGGCGTCCGAACTTCGTGATCGCGGTATTGAACATCCGCCGCGTATCTTCGATCTTCACTACGTCGGCGCGCACGAAGACCGCCTTGCCGCCTGCATCTTCGATCCGCTTGACGGTCTCGATACCGCCGGCCTCGTCGAGGTCCGCAACTACGATCGATGCACCTTCGCGCGCGAGCCGTTCCGACGTTGCGCGTCCGATTCCCGAGCCGCCGCCTGTGATGACGCCGACTTTACCCCTGATTTCCATTCGCGAAACCTCCTTCGGCTAACCCACGCTCCCGACCAGCACGCCGACGATCAAACCGGCGAGCACGTAGCCGGTGAACGCCACAAAAGTATAGTCGCGTTCCTTGATGAAGAGCAGGAAGCAGAACGCAACGCGTGCGAGCGGCACCAGCGTCAGCACGAACAGCCCGATCGTCAGCACCGCGTGCGGATTGCCTTGTTTCATGCGATCGACGAGCAGCGAAAATTTTTCCTTGCCGATCAGATGCCCCTGCTGCACCGCGTTGTAACGCTGGACGTAGTAATCGGGCGCGTAAGTGTATGTGAGCACCAGGCCGGCTATCAGCACGATCATCGCGACGATTAGAATCGTGCGCAGCAGAATCGGCGTCCACACGCGGAGAATTCGATCTTCTTCCTGTTTTGGCACTGTCAAATCCCCGACATCGCGCGCCAGCCCATCTCGGCGGCGATCAGCAGCAGAATAATCACAAAGAAAATTCGGAGCGATTCGACTTTGAGATGCGCCAGTACGCGGCTGCCCGCGAGCGCGCCGACCGTCACCCCGATCGCGACCGGCGCCGCGATCGTCGTCGCAACATCGCCGCGCGCCAGGAACACCAGCGCGCCCGCGCCCGCGGTCACGCCAATCATGAAGTTGCTGGTCGCGCTCGAAACATCGCGGCGAACATCAGTTCGAGCACCACGGTCGGCACCACGCCGGCGAGATACGCGCCGATCACCGCGCCGGTGACGGTCGCGCACTCGAGTACCATCGCGACTTTCAGATTGGTCCATCCGTCGCGCACGAACGCGACGCTCGCGCCGGCGCTCGTCGCGACTACCGAGATCAGGCTCGCGCCGATCGCGACCTGCATCGGCATGTGCGCGAAAATCACCAGCGCGGGCACGATAAACACCCCGCCGCCGAGCCCCGAGATCGCGCCGACAAAGCCCGCGCCGATCGCCAGCGCCAGCAAACTTCCGAGAATGCTAAGCAACCTGGGCGCTCCGCGATGGCGACGACGCGCTCAGATCTCGCAGACCGGACGTTCCAGGTCGAGCACCATCAGCAGACGCCCGAAACCGATATACTGCCCGACCGCCATGCCCAGCTCGACGACTTCCGCGTCGCTGAACTGCGCGCGCAGTCGCCGGAAAAAGTCGTCGTCGATCGATTTGTGATCGAGCGCCATCAGTTCCGCAAATTCGAGCGC
This sequence comes from Candidatus Binatus sp., assembly GCF_030646925.1. NCBI lineage: Bacteria > Candidatus Binatota > Binatia (SeqCode) > Binatales (SeqCode) > Binataceae (SeqCode) > Binatus (SeqCode) > Binatus sp. (SeqCode). Next base: position 25,434 of record NZ_JAUSKL010000010.1, read on the forward strand.
GACTTTTTCGCTTTCGCTGAAAATTGCATCGGTGCGATATGAGCCGAGCCGCGAGATCTTTTCTTCGGTCAATCCTTTTTCCATCGCCGATGGAAAACGCGCCTTCTTTCAAGTGAGGCACTGGTTCAGCTCGGCGATTCTGAGCCGCACCATCTCCTTCAGCGCAGGATCGACGATGCCGCCGTTGTGTAGCGGATAGTAGAACTTGAAGTAATTCTCGAGCATGTCGGGCCGATGGGCCATCACGCGGAGCACGGTGGAATCGGCGCCTTTGGCGTCGGCGGCTTCGGCCTGCCGGCGGAAATCGCCGGCCAGTTGCTCGTTGCCGAGCGGTTCTAATCGCGACATTGGTCCTCCTCGCGGCCATGCGCGCCGCGCGTGCTCTGCAATCTAATTGGATTGGCTGGGCTGCGGCAATCTGGACTCAGAGCGGCCGCAGATTGAGCATCTCGAGCGCGCCGCGCGGATTCGCGCGCAGCCCGCGCTCGATACCATCGGTGATTTCGCGCACCGCGCGCACCGGCTCCGGCGCCTGCCATACCGGCGCGCCGACCACCACGTAATCTGCGCCTGCACGGATCGCATCGACGGCCCCGCTCACGTGCGACGGCCCATCGATCCCGTGCGACTGTCCATCGACGCCGGGCCGCAAGCTCAGCCCCGACGTCACGATCACGAAGCGGCGCCCGCCGATTCCACGCACGCGCGAAATCTGATGCGGCGACGTGACGACGCCGTCGAGCGAAGCGTCCGCCGCGAGCCGCGCGATCTCGGCGACTCGATCCGCGCATACCGTATGCCGTCCCTGCGGACCGATCAGCCGCGGCTGATTCGGCGACAGGCCCGCAACGCAAGCATCGCGACCGCGAGCACGTTCGGACGCCTGAGCCCCTCGACCCGGCATACGCGCGCCACTTCCGCCCGGGTGCGCGTCATCATGTCCATGATGCAAGCGGCCGAGCCTGACGCCTGGATGTCGAACATCTTGACGCCGAGCCGCGCCGCCTCGACCGCCGCGCGCGGCACTCGACTCGGGCTTTCGTGGAACCTGAGATCGAGGAACACTTCCGCGCCGCGCTGGCGAATCTCGCGGATGAAATCAGGCCCGCCGCCGACGAACAACGCGCGCCCCACCTTGAACATCCCGACCACGCGCGCGAGCCGATCCACCAGCTTCAGCGCCTCGCGCCGATCTCCAAGGTCGAGCGACACGACCAGCCGGTCGCGCAGCGCGGTTTGTCGAATCAGGCCTGGGAACGGCCAGTACTGGGTCATCGCGACTCTCCGTCGAATTGGTCGTGCCGCCGCCTCCCATCGCTCCCTCTCATCAATTATGCCGATAGCGCGTGGTGTCAAGGAGAGCGGCGCGCGCTCCGAAATGTTAATCTGATGCAGTCGCGTTACTGCATGGCCGTGACTGCGGAAAAGCGCATCGCACCCGTCGATCGAAGCGGTATTGCTGGCGTTTCGCCCGCCCCATCGGCGGCATCGCGCTTGCTCTGTAGGGGTACGCGGCAACGCAGATGACCCAGATTGAATCAGTTCGCGCCAACGCGCTACGTCAATTACACGGACCGGCATTTCCGGCCCCAGGTGAGGCAGGATGTTCGGCATAATCATCATCGCAATTATCGTGTACGCCGTCATTCAGCATCGAAAGCGCAATCGCTTGCGCTGGATGAAGTGGGGCGGCGACGAGTGGCAGAAATGGGCCGGCGACGAATGCGCCTCGAAGACCTCGCAAGCGGAACGCTACGCGCACGATTTCGAAACGAAGATGTCGCGGCGATTCGATGCCAGCGCCGAGAAGTTCGAGCACAAGATGCGCCAGCGGTTCGACAAGCAGACGCGCAAATACGGCGGCGTCAGCGCCGACCCGGCGGAAGATCACACGCAGCCGCAATTCAAGACTGACGCCGAGCGCCAGGCATACAATCGCGCGCGCCGTCGCGCGGCGGCCGAGGCCGGCTTCTACGTCCATCTGATGTGGTACGGGGTCGTGATCGGATTCCTGTTCATCATCAATCTCGTCACCGGCGGCTTCGGCTCGTATCCGTGGTTTCTGTGGCCGGCGCTTGGCTGGGGCTTCGGCGTCGCGAGCCATTTCTCGGCGGTTTACGGATGGCGATGGGTCCACGATCGCGTCTTCGAGCCGGCGATTCAGCGCGAGGTGCAGCGCGAAGTGACCAAGGAGAAAGAGCATCTTCGCACCGAGAAGCAGGCTTCGCTCGACGAATTGACCGCGACCTTCGCGCACGAGATTCGGAATCCCATCGCGGCCGCAAAGAGCCTCGTGCAGCAGATGGGCGAGGATCCGACGTCGCATGAGAACGTCGAGTACGCGAAGGTCGCGCTCGATGAACTCGCGCGCGTCGAGCGCAGCGTGTCGCATCTGCTGAAGTACGCGAAGGAGGAGGATTACAACTTCGAAAACGTCAATCTCTCGTCGGTGCTGGACGGCGCGCTCACCCAGATGCGCAGCAAGCTCGAGGCGAACTCAATCGTGGTGTCGCGCGCCTATCTCAGCGGACCGACGGTGCGCGCCGACGCCGACAAGTTGCGCCAGGTCTTTTCGAACATCATCGACAACGCGATCGACGCAATGGAATCGACGACGGGCGAACGCCGTCTCGAGTTCGCGATCCAAAACAACGGCGAGGGGATGGCCGCGGTGAGAATCCGGGACAACGGCTGCGGCATCGCGGATGACAAGCTCGCGAAAATCTATAATCCGTTTTACACGTCGAAGAGCAACGGCACCGGCCTCGGTCTCGGCGTCGCAAAAAAAGTGATCGATGCGCATCGCGGCATGATTCAGGTGCAGAGCAAAGTCGGAACTGGCACCGAGTTTATTCTCGCGATTCCACTGAGCGACGCGATGCGCCAGGCTGCCGATGCTGATGGCGACAACGACAGCGAAAACGATCAGCCGCCGGAGAATGGCTATGCGCCGGCACAGCCGCCGTCGCCGATCATGACTGCGCCGATCGCATCGCCGGCCGCTGAAACCTCGAGGTTGCGCAATTGAAAGGACGCTTGCTCATCGTCGATGACGAGCGCGGCATCGTGATCGCGCTCAAGGGCCTCTTCACCAAGGAAGGTTACGAGGTTGAGACCGCTGAGTCGGGCGAAGAAGCGCTCGAAAAGGTCAAGGCTGGGCTGTTCCATGTGATCATCACGGACCTCAGCATGAAAGGGATGAGCGGACTCGACTTGCTGAAAAAAGTCCGCGAGATGGACCCAGCCTGCGCGGTGCTCATGATCACCGCATACGGCACGCAGCGAATCGCCGTCGATGCGATGAAGGCCGGCGCCGAAGATTACCTGCCCAAGCCGTTCGACAACGACGAGTTGCGCCTCAAGGTCCGCAAAGTGATGGAGACGCAACTGCTCAAGCGCGCGCACAGCCAGTTGCTCGAGCAGGTGCGCCTCGAAACCGGGCTGTTCGAAAACATGATCGGCCGCTCGCGCCCGATGCTCCGCGTGTTCGAGACCATCGACAAGGTCGCGCCGACCGACGTCACCGTTTTGATTCGCGGTGAGTCGGGCACCGGCAAGGAACTCGTTGCGCGCGCGATCCATTTTCGGAGTTCGCGCTCGCGGCGGCCATTCATCGCGGTCAACTGCGCGGCTTTCTCGCGCGAACTGGTCGAGAGCGAACTGTTCGGTCATGAGAAGGGCGCGTTCACCGGCGCCGTCGCACGCCGCGAGGGCAAGTTCGAAGCCGCCGACGGCGGCACGCTGTTCCTCGACGAGATCGGCGACATGGCGCTCGAGACCCAGGCCAAGTTGTTGCGCGTGCTGCAGGAGCAAAAGTTCGAGCGCATCGGCGGCAATCAGACGCTGAGCGTTGACGTGCGCATTATCGCGGCCACCAACCAGGATCTCGAGGCGATGATCGCGCAGGGCAAATTCCGCGAGGACCTCTACTACCGTTTGAAGGTCGTCGAGATTCGGGTGCCGCCGGTGCGCGAACGCCGCGAAGACATCCCGGTGATGGTCCAGCATTTCATCAAGGATGCGTGCGCGCGCTTTTCCACGCCGCCAAAACAGCTCACGCCCGAGGCGATGCGCGCGTGCGTCGAAGCGCCCTGGAAAGGCAATGCGCGGTCGCTGAAGGCGGCAATCGAGCAGGCGGTTATCCTGTCGGCAGGGGTCGAGATCACGCCGGAAGATCTGTTCGCGGGCTCGGAGCCGGAAGGCGATCGCGGCGCGGCGCCGGCGCCGAGTCGCGCGTCGGCGAGCATCGAGAATGGCGATTCACAACTGACGTTTCGCGAGGCGAAGGAGAAGTTCGTTGGCGATTGGGAGCGCGAGTTTTTCGTGCGCGCGCTGCGCGCCACCGGCGGCAACATCTCGCGCGCCGCGGAACGCACCGGGATGTACCGGCAAAGCTTTCAGCAGAAGATGCGCGAGCTGGGCATCACGCTCGCCGATATCGGAATCGCGCCCAAGGGCGAAGGAAATTAACTTACAGGCCTCCTTGCGAGGGAAACAACAATGGATACTGAAACGCAATCGCCAATTACCAATTCGACTACTAACTCCACTAAAGATGTGGATACTAACTTGAATACTAACTCGACCTCGGGCATGAAGATTCATCCGCCGCTGCTGGCGGCGGCGTTGCTGGCCGCGACACTGATCCTGCATTTCATTCTGCCGGAAAATCGCACCGTCGCGTGGCATCACGTGATCGGGCTGTTGATAGTCGCGGCCGGCGTCGGAATCTGCGTTTTTCCCGCCGCGGTTTTCCAGGCGCGCGACACCACCAAAAATCCGTACGGCGAACCGGCGGCGTTCGTCGTGCAGCCGCCTTATACCTTCACGCGCAACCCGATGTACCTCGGGCTTACGACCGCGCTCGCAGGATTTGCGATCTTCTTCGGTTCGATCGTGATGCTCGCGGCGCCGGCCATCTTCGCTTTCGTGATCGATGGCAAGGTCATTCCGCGCGAGGAAGCAACGATGGAGCGGCTGTTCGGCCAGCAATACCTCGATTACAAAAACCGCGTGCGGCGTTGGCTATAGAGCGCGATCAGGCAGGGCCTGCGTATCGAAGCAACTAACGACCAGCATTCAAGGAGGCATCAATCATGTTCCTGAAACGATTCTTCAAACTGTTCGGCGGCAAGTTGAGCCGCTGGATCAAGGCGCGCGAGGCGCGCGATCCCGAAGCGGTTTACGAATCCGCCATTGCCGATCGCGTCCAGCGCTATCATCAACTCAAGAGCGCGGCGGCCGGCGTGATCTACATGCGCAACAAGCTCGAACGTGAACTGCGCGAGAAACTCACCGAGATGAACGAAGTCGATGAAGAGGCCGGCCAAGCCGCCGACATGAACGAGGATCAGTGCGCGCTGATCCTGATTCAGCGCAAGCACGTGCTCGACGCGGATTGCTCGCGGCTGCGCGAAGAGCTCGGCGAGCTGACCGCGGAGGCCGAGGAAGCCAAGAAAAATCTGATCTCGTTCAAAGGCGAAATCGAAAAGCTGAAAATCGAAAAGGTGCGGATGATCGCGCGGCTCAAGAATGCCCAGGCCCGCGTGCGGATTCAGCGCGCGCTCGAAGAGATTTCGTACGACGAAGACGTCCGCGCGCTCGAGGACGTGCGCGATTCGATTCAGCGGATGCTCGCGCAGGCGGGCGTGAACCGCGAAATCGCGGGCTCCGAACTCGACGACAAGCTCGGGGCGATTCGCCAGCGCAATGCGCAGTCCAAAGCCCAGGCCGAACTCAATGAGCTGAAGCGCAAGCGCCGTCCGCCGCTCGCGCCGATGGACATCTTCACCGCGGCGGCGCAATCGGCGTCGAATGGCGAGATCAAGCACGCGAGCTGATCGCTCACGAGCAACTGCAATGACGACGGCGCAGATGATGACGCGGATCGCAGCGACGCTCGCATTGCCGAGCCTCTGCGCCGTCGCTTCTTCCTGCACCACGGTCTATGGCGCCGGATTTACCAGGGCTTCTGTTATCGGCGGTCCGATGACGGTTGACGGCCCGATGATGGTGCACGGTTCCCTGACCGTCGGCGGTCCCGCCACCGTGCATGGCGGCGTCGCAGCGCAAAAGTTGGTCGTCGGCGGGCCGGTCGAGACTGCATTTCCGAAGGGAGAAGTTCCCGGTCCCGCCGGCCAGACTGTGAGCGGCGACCTCATCATCGGAGGACCGCTCACGGTCAACGGTCCGCTGGTTGTCGATGGCACGCTCAAAATCGGCGGACCCCTCAAATCGAGACGTCCACTTCTGCTTCCTCGATCGGAGGCGGAATCGGCTCTCCATGCTGTTTCAGGCTCAGAAGATAGCCGACGATTGCTTCCTCGATATTGCGAACCGCAGCATCGCGTGAGTCACCCTGCGAAACGCATCCGGGAAGGGCAGGAACTTCGGCGACGAATACCTGGTCTTCGTCCTGATGAATGAATACGCGGAACTTCATCTCTAGCTCCTCGGCGTTTGCAACGATTCTAGCACACTTCATTCAGCGCGATTTTGTTGCGGCTAGCGGCGGAAGAGCGCCGAATCTCCGATCGGCAATCCGATCGCGTAGCGGCGCAGCCAATCGAGCGCGACCTGCGACGTGATCAGCTTCACCCAATCGCGCGTGCCGCGGAACTGGTAGCGGCGCGTGACGCTCTGATCATTCGACGATAGCGCGATACACACTGTGCCGACCGGCTTGTCGGGCGTGCCGCCGTCAGGCCCCGCGATCCCCGAGGTCGCCACCGCGACGCTCGCACCGGTGCGTTTGCGCGCGCCCGCCGCCATCTCCGCAACGCACTCTTCGCTCACCGCGCCGTGCGTTTCGAGGGTCTTCGCAGAGACTCCGAGCACGCCGCCTTTCGCGTCGTTCGAGTAGGTGACGAGATCGCCGAGGAAGTAGCGCGAGCATCCGGGCACGTTGGTAATGCGATGCCCGATCAGTCCGCCGGTGCATGATTCCGCGACCGCGAGCGTCAGATTTTTTTCGACGAACAGCTCGCCGACCACGTCTTCCATCGTCGTCTCGCCCTCGGCATACACGAACTCCGAAATTTTGCCGAGCACGCGTTTTGCCAGTTCGTCGGCGCGCCGTTCGACTTCTCCCGGCTGCCCCTCGACGCGTATTCTGATCGAGATTTGCGGAAAGCTCGCGCGAAACGAGACCTTCGCTTCCTCCGGTTTGATGAGTCCGATCACCGCTTCATCCAGCGCCGATTCGCTCATGCCGAAGGTCTGAAAAGTCCGCACCGCATACACCTTGTCGGTGCCGCGATTCGCGTTGATCCACGGGATCACTGAATTTTCCATCATCGGTTTCATTTCGCGCGGCACGCCCGGCATCACGATCAGATTCGAGGTGTGGCCGTCGAGCGTGAGCGGCATCCGGAAGCCCGGCGCGGTGCCGAGCGGATTCACGATCACTTCGGCGCCCTCGGGAAACATCGCCTGCTTCAGATTGTTCTCGGGCATCGGCCGCGAAAACGACGCGAACAGCCGCTTCATCTGCTCGACCGACGCTTCGTCGCGCCACAGTTTGACGCCCGCGAGGCGCGCGACCGTCTCAGTCGTCAAGTCGTCGGCGGTCGGTCCGATTCCGCCGGTTGAAATCACCACGTCGCCGAGGCCGATCGCGGTGCGCCACGCCCATTCGAGCCGATCCGGCACGTCGCCGACCGTGATCACGGCGACCAGGTCGATTCCGATTTCAGCCAGCTTGTCCGACAGGTAGTTCGCGTTGGTATCGACCACCTTGCCGGTGGTGATTTCGTCGCCGGTGGAAAGAACGACTGCCTTTTGAATCATCGTGATCTCCTCGAGAACGCGCGAACAAATCTGCCGGAATATAGATAACTACAACACGCGCGCGATTACGTGCAGCACCATATTCGCATAGATCGCCGCCGCCAAATCGTCCAGCATCACGCCCGCGCCGTTGCG
>NZ_JAUSKL010000011.1 GCF_030646925.1 Candidatus Binatus sp.
ACGCTTGACGACCCGGCGTACGAGATCCGTCAACTCCTCGTCATCAGAGAGGAGCAGCAAAAGGGGCGCGAGGCGTACATCTCTAAAATCGGTGTTCACTTTCAATTGAGACCGTTCCTGGCCGCGTGGCATACACGAAAAATCGTGATACTGTTAGGCAGCCTTACTTGCTATGCGAGAGCAGCAATTGTGCCAAGGCTGCCGCCCGTTTTACTTAGCACGGGAAGAACAAAAGGAGGCAATTTAGCCTGTATGTCTCCATCGGAAACACCGGAAAAGAGCCAATTGATTAAAACCCAAGCTCCCGAGCGTGGACCTCGACACTACCACCTGCTGTGGGACGAGGAGCTCGAGGCGCTGCAGCCGATCCTCAGACTGGTGCTCGAGCATCTGGAGCAAGTCGTAGAGCATTGGTATCAGCTCTACTTTCTTCACTTCGGCGATCGGCGGAGCCTGTCGGAGCCAGAGTTTCGCGACCTCTTCTTCAACGCGCTTTCGCGAAACACGAAGGACCTGCTTGAAGGAGACATGGATCGTTACGCGATCAATACGATCCGGACGGGCGAGATGTTGTGCGAGCGCAACGTGCCGTTTGCGGAGATCGTCGCGTCGCTGCATCTGTACGAGGAAAGCGCCTACACGGCGTTTCCCACCGATCCGCCGCCGCCGCTGGAGATCTACACGGCTTTCGACAAGCTGAGCCACATTCGCATGATCCTGCTGGCCGACGCGTACTTCCGCTCCGCTTCGGCAAGCGCGGGCGCGCGCATCCAGGCGCTCGAACGTCAGGCAACCTTGCTGTCGCGAGAAAAGCGGAGCATCTTTCACGGCTTGGTTGGTTCCAGCCCCATAATGCGCCGCCTCTACGACCGGATTGAGGCCGCGGCGGGGACGCGAGGAACGATCCTGATTGTCGGCGAAAGCGGGACCGGGAAGGAACTGGTGGCGCGCGCGATTCACGAATGTGGCGTGGATTCCACCGCCCCCTTCGTCGCGCTCAATTGTGCCGCGATTCCGAAAGACCTCATCGAGAGCGAGCTGTTCGGCTACCGGAAGGGCGCGTTCAGCGGTGCAAATGCCGATTACCTGGGACTCTTCCGGGCGGCCGAGGGAGGCACGCTGTTTCTCGACGAAGTTACCGAGATGGCGCCCGAGACGCAGAGCAAGCTCTTGCGCGCGGTGCAGGAACGGACTGTGCGGCCGGTCGGTTCGACAAAAGAGATGCCCGTAAATGTGCGCCTGGTTGCATCGACCAATCGCGATCCCGAGGAGGCTGTCCGCGCCGGCAACCTGCGTCAGGATCTCTACTACCGATTGCAGGCCGGAGTCCTCAGCGTGCCGCCCCTCCGAGAACGCTCCGATGATATCTCGCTTCTGGTCGAACACTTCATTGAGTTTTTCAATGAGAAGCTTCAACCGCGGATTCCGGTGCGGGGTATTGAGGAAGCTGCGATCGCCGCGATGGTGGAATATTCCTGGCCGGGGAATGTCCGCGAACTGTCCAACGCTCTCGAAGGGGCATTTACTTTTGGCCGCGCACCAATGATCCGGCCGCAAGACCTTCCAGTCGGGGTCGCCGCGAGTCGGCTTGACAGGCCTTCGCTTCAGTCGGATATGCCGCCGCCGGATATGCCACCGCCGGAGCCTGAACCATCGATTGGCACTTTTGCCGACGCCGAGCGCGAACTTATAGCTCGAGCGCTCAACGCTACCGAGGGCAACAAGGTGCAAGCCGCGATCCTGCTTCGAATCTCCCGCAAGAAGCTTTACGCAAAGATCGAAAAGTACGGCCTGTAGCAAACGCCGGGCACGCTCGCGTGCCCAGTGTGCATCCTTTTAGGCTTCCGCCAGCCATCGCGCTGGCGCTTTACGATACAATCTGCGCGGGCCCAAACCCCTCGACATAGCTTTCATCCGCGTTGTTTGGCCGGGCCCGCCGTGGCACAGGTGATGCTGCCTAACAACTGAAACCTCCGGAGAGCACAATGAACGAGAAATCTTTTGTGCGTGAAGTCGCCACGCTGGCGGACTGCGATGAGCGCCGGGCCGAAACCCTGATTTTTGCTGTCTTCCAGGAGTTGCGCGATCGACTCACCCCCAACGAGGCCGCCAAGGTTGCCGCGCAGCTTCCGATCTCGCTGAAAATGCTCTGGATGTCATTTGATCGGCCCGATCGGCAGGTCCGGCGCATTCATGAGCCCCAGTTCCTCGGCGACGTGGCGCGAATGACCGGACTCGGCTCCGAGGGTGAAGCCAAGCAAGCGGTGGTCGCGGTATTCAGCGCGCTTCAGGATGCTTTGGGAAGTTCGACCGGGACTACTGGCTTGGCGGGACATCTTATGGGCCAACTTCCTACCGATCTTAAGCAACTATGGCTGGCCACCGGCGGCGAATTTTAGATCAGTTAGTACAGTTTGGAGACGGTTCGACTACATTTCGTTTTCCCCGAAGAAGTTTCCGACCAAGAGTAAAAGCCTGCTCGCGACGCGTGCTCCCAAAAACTGCCGAATTCAACCGGAGGCAGGAGTTTTATGCCCAGTTCATATTCCAATCGGTGGGGACTCGTTCTCGCGGGCGGCGACGGATCGAGACTCAAGTCGTTCACGAAGAGAATCGCCGGCTACGAACTGCCGAAGCAGTTCTGCCCGATACTCAGCTCTAAGCCTCTGCTCGAGGAAACTATCGATCGGGTCAGCCGAATGATTCCACGCGATCGGACCCTGGTTTCGTTGAATCGCGAGCACCGGCGCTTTTACGCCCCGATGTTTCAGGGAGCGGTGAATTCACTGGTAGAGGAGCCACGCAACCGGGGAACTGCTCCGGCAATCCTGCACGCTTTGATGCAAATCTGCGAACGATCGCCCTCTGCGATCGTTGGACTGTTTCCTTCCGATCATTACTTCGGTAATGAAGCTCGATTTATCGAGTATGTAGGTTCCGCCTTCGACGCCGCCGGTGATTCGGACGACGCGGTAGTGCTGCTGGGAGCGGAAGCTACCGGTCCCGAACAGGCGTACGGGTGGATCGAGCCAGAGATCTCGCTGACCTCGGCTCAACCGCGTCTGCTCTCTGTGCGGAGCTTTGTCGAAAAGCCCGACGCCCGACTCGCGAACGACTTATGGCGTAGCGGCGCCCTGTGGAACACCTTCGTACTGGTGGCCCGCGCGTCGGCGCTGATGCAGATGTTCATCCGCGCGATGCCTCGACTGTACAGTTCTTTCAGCACTGTCCGTCCTGTGCTGGGAACCATGTTCGAGGCCGAGGTGCTGACGCGCCTGTACAACGAGCTTCCGACATCGTGCTTCAGCGAGGTTGTACTGCAGCGATGCGCCGCGAATTTGATGGTCATGCCGATGCGTGGTGTCGAATGGTGCGATCTTGGCGAGCCCGCGCGAGTAACGAAGGTCGCCCGGCAGATAGGAGTCTCTCCCCAGTGGGCGGTCGCGTAATATCGCTAATCGATTATCGCGGGCTTCGCCTCGCGAGGAATGGGCAAACGGCGAGAGAGCCGTCTCTCGGCGTCCGCTTGAAGAAGCCGCATCCACGTCCGCCGAAGGCACGCCAGCGGCTGTTGGGTTCGTACGTCGACTCAATCGATCGAGTCGAGATGAGTCTCACGTTCCCACGGACGAAAGTCAGTCCGAAGTGGTGGGACTCCGGATTTATTGTTCCGGTCCTTGCTCTTCTCTGCTGCGTTGCGGTCGTAGCAATCGTGCTGTGAGGATCAGCGAACTTCGAAGTAGAGCCGGTAAAGGGTCTATTTTTTGCGCCCAGGCGTCGGGGTTTTCCGCGCCGACTTGCGCTTCGCCTGGTTCTCAGGCTCCCCCGGCGGAAGGGGCTGACGAGCAGAGATCGTCAACTGTTCTTCGGGATCGGTGGACTGATATAGGCGATCCGTCGGGACCTCCATTTCTTCAGGCAGGGTCCATTGGTGATCGAACGGCGCAATTGTGGTTCCTTGACCCCAGCCGCCTCTCGCGCGATGGAGCTCTTTTTGGCAATCGACGCAGTACGACGCGAACGGAATCGCCATCAGACGCTCAATCGGAATTGCGCCGCCGCATTTGAGGCATCGGCCATACTTGCCCGCGTCAAGCCGTGCGAACGCTTCATCGAGGTACCTGAGTTTCTCTTCCGCACGCGCGATCAGTCCTGCGTGAGTTTCGATCTCTTCGGTGGTGCTCGCCGAATCCATCTCGTCGGCCGGCCCTGCGTCGGACTCTTGCTCCTGGTCTCTTCGGAGATCTATTATTCGCTGCTGGGCTTCTTTGCGAAGCCGGGTCAGCAATTCTCGAAGCATCTCGCCACCCTCGATCGGGTCGGTCTTTAGATCGGAACTCATTTTAGCATTCTCCTCGCCCTTGGCTGGGTCTCGTTCATTCCGGAAGCGCAGTGCCGCGCTGATTTTTTTCCTCTCGCACTTCCGTCAGGGTCGCTTCGCTGAGCAACAGGAGCGTCGCGGCCGAGGCTGCATTCTCGAGTGCGAGGCGAACCACCTTGGTCGGATCGATCACACCGGCCTCGACCAGATCGACGTACTTTCTCTCAGCGGCGTCGTAACCCCAGTTGCCCTGGTGTGCCAGCATCTCATGGATGACCACGCCGCCGTCTTCGCCTGAATTCTCGGCGAGCTGACGCGCGGGCTCCCTCAGCGCATGCTTGAGGATTTGCAAGCCGGTGCGTTCGTCGCCTGCGCACTTGTCTTCTTCGCGCTCGACCGCATCGATTGCTCGGAGCAGGGCCAGTCCGCCGCCGGGCACGATCCCTTCGGCAATCGCGGCGCGGGTCGAGCTGATCGCGTCGTCCAGCGCCTCCTTGCGGCTCTTCATCTCTGATTCCGACGGCGCGCCAACGCGGATGACCGCGACACCGCCGGCGAGCTTCCCGAGCCGCTCTTTCAGCTTGTCGCGGTCGTAATCGCTGGTGGTCTTGTCGATCTGCTGGCGAAGCTGCTTCTTGCGCGCCTCGATCAATTCCTTCTGGCCGCGACCGCCGATAATTTTGGAATTCTCCCGGTCGACGACCACCCTCCGCGCGCGCCCGAGTTCCGCCATCTCCACCTTCTCAAGCTTTATCCCGACATCCTCAGAGATCACGCGCCCGCCGGTCAGAATCGCGATGTCTTCAAGCATCTCCTTGCGGCGATCCCCGAACCCAGGCGCCTTGACCGCGATGCACTTCAGAGCACCGCGGAGCTTGTTGACCACCAGCGTAGCCAACGCCTCGCCATCAATGTCCTCAGCGATAATCACGAGAGCCTGTCCGGCGCGAACGATCTGTTCCAGCAACGGAACCAGATCCTTCATCACGCTGATCTTCTTGTCGGTGATAAGGATTACCGCATCTTCCAGTACCGCCTCCATTTTTTCGGGATCGGTAACAAAGTAGGGCGACATATATCCTCGGTCGAAGGCGAGCCCTTCAACGATCTCGAGTTGGGTCTCGGTGGTCTTGGATTCTTCGAGCGAGACGACCCCCTCGGCTCCGACCTTCTCGAACGCATCGGCGACCAGTTCACCGATCGTTAGATCATTGTGCGCGGAGATGGCTGCTATCTGAGCCTTCTCCCGGCGGCTCTGCACCGCCTTCGATAAGCCGCGCAAAGACTCGACGGCGATCTTGATTCCGCGGTCGATACCGCGCTTCAGATCGATCGCGCTCGCGCCCGCAGCTACGTTGCGAACGCCCTCTGCAAAGATCGCGTAAGCGAGAATCGTGGCGGTGCTGGTACCATCACCAACCGCATCGCCGGTGCGCTCGGCGGCTTGCCGGATCATCTGGGCGCCGAGATTCTCGCAAGGATCCTTGAGCTCGACTTCCCTGGCGATCGTGACGCCGTCGTTGCAGACTACCGGCACCCCGAAACTCCTCTGGATGAGGACGCACTTGGACTTTGGCCCCAGCGTGATTCTGACGGCGTCAGTCAACGCTTTTGCACCACGGAGGAGGCGTTCCCGAGCCTCCGACTGAAAATGCAGTTCTTTATACGCCATCTGGCACCCTCGCAACTTAGCTAGTGCGCGCTCCCCGGATAATCCACGGATGTGGAATTATCCGGGGAAGCAACGCTAGTCGTTTGAATACCTGACGGTCAGTCGATTCTCGACCTCGGCCACGCCCGGTGCGGCCCAAGCCGCCGTCTCCGCCTCGTGTAGTTCGGCCCAGGAGCGGACGGTTCCGCGAAGAATGACCTTGTCGTCGTGAGCCTCGACCGAGATCTGGCGTGCGTCAATCTGGGCGCTCCGCTTAAAAGCCTGTTCAATCTGACTGCGGACCTCTATCGGTATCACCTTGGGCGCTATGACTATCGCATTTCTGACCCCTTTTACGCCCGCAAGATGCCGGACTACACGTTCGGCTGACGATTTCTGATAGTACCAGTCAACCTTTCCCTCTAGGGTGATCCAACCTTGCTTCACGATGACTTTAACGTGGTCCGGAGGTATGGTTGCATCGACTTTAAGTGCTAATGCCGCGGCCTGAGCGATATCGGTGTCAGTCCGTTCGTTGCTGAGCCTTACCTCAATGTCGTTGGCCAATCCCACTACGCCTGCGACGCGCTTTGCAATCCGCTCTGCTCGCCACTTTTCGCTGTAGTTGGACACTTGGCCAGTCAGGGTAACTACGCCATTCTTTCCGGAAACGCCAATGTCGCGGGCGTCAATGCTCGGATCCCACTGAAGTTCCATCTCTACGTCGCGACGCAGTTCGTTGTCAGTTTTCATGTTCATCCGCTCCTTCATGGAAGAAGACCTGCTCGAGCCTCAACCAGGAAATGCGGTCCTCTGTCCACCATTTTGCCATCTCACAAGCCTGACTAAATAGGCCGCGGCTACTACGCGGCCCAAGCCTGAATGATGCGGTGGACGTAGAGCGCAGACCGCTGCCCGAACGCCTGTGATTTCGGCGTCGCTGACCTAGCACGCGGTTCTCATCTCCGCCTCTCGATCCAGAATCACCAAACTCGCGGCCGGTAGCTACTTCCTGGAAATCTCGACGTTCTTTTCTGCTTCGGCCTCGATCGGCACCTTCGTCGCCACAGTCTCCTTCGCCAGCGGAACAGTGATCTCGAGAACTCCGTTCTTGAAACTGGCTTTGACCTGGTCGGCGGCTGCTCCTTCGGGCAGGCTCATCCGGCGCTCGAAGGCGCCGTAAGAAACCTCGCGCCGCAGGTAATCTTCCTTTTTCACCTCTTGCTCGCTCTTGCGTTCGCCCTTGACGCTGAGGATGTTGCCCAGAATGGTGACCTCGATGTCTTTGAGCTCCAGGCCCGGCACATCCGCGCGCACGACGAGATTGCCTTCCTTCACGAAGCTCTCGATGGCCGGCGTGAAGACCTCATCGTAGTTATCCTCGAAGTCCTCGAAGATGCGCGGGAAAGTCGATTCCCAGCGTCGCGCCATCCGTTGAAGATCCCGAAACGGTCTCGCAAGGAATAGTGCTCCCATTCTTCTGTCCTCCATATTTGATTTTTTTGTGTGACGGGAATGGTTCAGTCGTCACTAGCTTCAGCAAGCAACGCGCCATCCAAATTCAGGCGACTGGAAACGAAGCATCGCCAAGCGATGTAGCCGATCGCATCACCGCGCCAGGACCCGCTGCTGCCAATGGACCCAGCGACCGCCGCAAGGGGCACTCGCGCGCTTGTCAGCCACGGCTGCCCGACTAGGGTCATGCATCGAAACTCTTGCCACAGAGGCGCGTATTGGGGGAGCACGATCCGCCATGCTGGGTTGGCATGGCAGTAGCTAGAGGTTCAGGAGGATTCATGAGATGCCCGTGAATGTGGTTAGAACGCGCGAGGAGGAGATCGCGTGGGAGCGCGCAAAGGCTCGCGCTCGCGAAGAATATCCCGACGCTACGGGCGAACGCTTCTATCGAATCGTGATGGCCATCTACAAGAAAATGGCCCATTACCAGCCCCAATCCGCGCGCCATCACCGGAGTGCGCGCTAGCCGAGCGGTCTGGGAAGATACAAGGGGGAAGAGAATGTCCAAGGCATCTGATGACGACGGCACCCTCCTGGCGACGGTGAGAATCGCGTCGAGCCAGGCGGAAGCGAAAAAATCGAAATGATCGAATGGACATTTGGGCGGCGCGTCTTAAACTCGGCGGCATCTGGTCCGCGGCGAAAAAGAAGCCTCGCAGCGCTTTTTCTCGTCGCCGCGGCTCTCTGGTGGGCTCGGCCGCCAATCCGGGCGGCTTCAAACGCTGCCTCAGAGGCGGTCTGCGATGTCAGCGCTGACTACGCCCTTGGTAATGAAGACTACCCTGAGGCAATCCGCCTGCATGAAGAGGTCCTACGCCACGATCCGAACGATGCCCTTGCCCGATATCACTTGGGTTTCGCGTATGCAATGAACCACGATGCGCCGGGGGAGTTACGCGAATATCGCCGCGCCGAAGACTTGGGCCTGCGCCAATGGGATCTCTTCCTGAACCTTGGCCTTCTTTACCTGGAGCGTCACGAGCTCCGCGCCGCACTAAACGCTCTGACGGCGGCGACGAAGCTCGGTCCGCAGCATGCGGAAACGCACTTGAACCTGGCTCTCGCGTATGAGCGCGCGGCGCTGCTCCCTCAGGCGCTGAGAGAAATTTTGGCGTCGCTGGAGCTTGGCCCCGATCAACCGGATGCGCAGAACACGCTCGCGGTAATCGATGCGGAGATGGGCAATTATGAAGGTGCGCGCGCGGTCTGGGTGAAACTGGTTCGAATCGATCCGGATTATCAACCTGCGCGCGTGAACCTGGCCGTCCTCGAGCGAGTAGCTACAGACGGTGCGTCGCCACCTCGCCTGAGCTGGATCTCTGAATCGCCGGGAAGTTCGCGGTGAGTGGAGGATATAGCAAGATGTCCGCAGGTCTGCATCACATAGTCTGGTTCTCCGATCCGGAGTCCTCCGACGTAACGCAGATGGGAGGGAAGAACGCCTCACTCGGGGAAATGACGAGGAACATGCGCCAAGCGGGCATCCCGGTGCCTGAAGGCTTCGCGATCACCGCCGCGGGTTACTGGGCTTTTCTCGACGCAAACGGCCTCAGGCCGAAGATCGCGGCACTCCTTCAGGATTTGAAGAAGGAAAAAATCACCCTTGGTCGTGCGGGGCGCTCGATCCGCGCGCTGATTGCCACGGCAAAGTTTCCGGCGGAAATGGAAGACGCGATCAAAAAGGCGTACCAGGAGCTGTCTGCGAAGGCCCGTCGCCAAAATCTCGACGTCGCCGTCAGGAGCAGCGCGACCGCCGAGGACCTGCCCGATGCGAGTTTCGCGGGCCAGCACGAGACCTATCTCAATGTGCGGGGCGAACGCGATCTGCTCGACGCCTGCCGGCGCTGCTTCGCCTCGCTCTTCAAGGATCGTGCGATCGTCTATCGAGAAACCCACCACTTCGAGCACATGAAAGTCGGGCTGTCAGTCGGCGTTCAGCGGATGGTTCGCTCCGACCTCGGCAGCGCGGGCGTAATGTTCTCGATCGACACGGACAGCGGCTTTCCGAGGACGATACTGATCGATGCCGCATGGGGATTGGGCGAAGCAGTGGTTCAGGGCCAAGTCGATCCCGACGAGTACATGATCTTCAAGCCACTGTTGGCGGAGCCGGAGCTGCATCCGATTATCGAAAAGAATCTGGGCACCAAGGAAGAGAAGATTGTTTACGGCGGGCGTGGCGGCAGTAATCCCACGCGCACGGTTCGTACTTCATCGAGGGAGCGATTATCCTTCGTTCTGAAGGACGAGCAGATCCTCAAGCTTGCGCGGTGGGCAGTGGCGATCGAGGAACACTACCATCGCGCGATGGATATTGAATGGGCGAAGGACGGCAAGACCGGCGAGCTTTTCATCGTGCAAGCTCGGCCGGAGACCGTCCAATCGCGCAGAGAAGGCGCAGCAACCAAGACCTATACCCTGAAAGGCAAGGGCCGCCGGTTGGTAACCGGACTCAGCATCGGCGAGGCGATCGCTTCCGGTAAAGTTTGCAAACTCAAGAGTCCTGCAGAGATCGCGCGATTCGAGAAAGGAGCAATCCTGGTAACCGCAACCACCGATCCGGACTGGATGCCGATCATGAAGCGCGCCGCCGCGATCGTCACGGACCACGGCGGGCGCACCTCGCACGCAGCGATTGTGAGCCGTGAGCTCGGCTTGTCGGCGATTGTCGGGACTGGCAATGCGACATCAATACTTCACACCGGCCAGACCGTCACAGTCTCGTGCGCAGAGGGTGAAGCGGGGTACGTTTACGACGGTGCAATTCCGTTCGAGGTTCGTGACCTCGCCTTCGACGATATAGCTCAGACGCACACCAAGGTCATGCTTAACATGGCCAATCCGGCCGCGGCGCTCCGGTGGTGGCGGCTGCCGGCCGACGGGATCGGTCTTGCGCGAATGGAATTCATCATCGGCAACATCATCAAGATTCATCCGATGGCGCTGGTGTCATTTGCAAAACTCAAGGATCCGAAAGCGCGGCGGCAGATCGCCCAATTGACCCGTGGCTATCGGGACAAGTCGAACTATTTTGTCGACAAACTGGCTTTCGGTATCGCGCAAATTGCCGCATCCCGCTATCCCGATCCGGTGATCGTGCGCCTGAGCGATTTCAAGACCAACGAGTACGCGCGCCTCATCGGTGGTGCGCAGTTCGAACCGACTGAGGAGAACCCCATGCTGGGATGGCGGGGTGCGAGCAGGTACTACAGCGACGGCTATCGCAAAGGGTTCGCACTCGAATGTCGCGCCATCCGAAAAGTCCGTGACGAGATCGGGCTGCGCAATGTGATCGTAATGATTCCATTTTGCCGCACCCTCGATGAAGCCGACAAGACGCTTCAGACCATGGCCGACTACGGTCTCAGGCGAGGGCACAACGAACTCGAGGTGTACGTGATGTGCGAGATTCCATCGAACGTGATCCTGGCGGAGAAATTCGCCGAGAGGTTCGACGGTTTCTCGATCGGCAGCAACGATCTGACGCAGCTCACTCTGGGAGTTGATCGTGACTCCGAGCGGCTGGCCCCACTCTTCGACGAACAGAACGAAGCGGTAACCACCCTAATCAGCAATGTGATCCGATCTGCGCACAAGCTTCGGCGCAAGGTCGGCCTGTGCGGAGAGGCGCCGAGCAACCATCCGGAGTTCGCGCGCTTCCTCGTGCGCGCCGGGATCGATTCAATCTCCGTGAGTCCGGGTAGCTTTGACCGCGTGAAGCGAACGGTCGCTTCAGCAGAGTCCGAGGAACTGGCTACCGCCGCGGCAAAATGAAG
The DNA here is from genome assembly GCF_030646925.1 of Candidatus Binatus sp. Classification (NCBI taxonomy): domain Bacteria; phylum Candidatus Binatota; class Binatia (SeqCode); order Binatales (SeqCode); family Binataceae (SeqCode); genus Binatus (SeqCode); species Binatus sp. (SeqCode). Next base: position 11,267 of record NZ_JAUSKL010000011.1, read on the forward strand.
GCCCAATGGGAGGCCCAGTCATGCTTGACCTGGCAAACGAACGCCTTCGGATGGTCAAAGATCAGATCGCCGCGCGCGGAGTGCACAATCCGGCAGTGCTCGAGGCGATGCGACGTGTCCCTCGCGAGGCTTTCCTGCCGGATCAACTCGCCGAGTTCGCATACCAGGATACGCCCTTGCCGATCGAGGCCGACCAGACCATTTCGCAGCCCTACATCGTCGCCCTGATGATCGAGAGCGTCGCGCCGCGCGCGAGTGATCGCGCGCTGGAGATAGGAACCGGCTCCGGATACGCGGCGGCGGTGCTATCGGAGGTCGTTGGCGAGGTCTATACCGTCGAGCGCCACGAGCAACTGGCCAAACTGGCAACGAGACGTTTGGACAGTTTGGCATACTCGAACGTAAAGGTTCTTCATGGCGACGGCACCCTCGGCTGGCCCGAGCATGCTCCCTACGACGTGATCCTGGTGACCGCCGGCGGTCCGCAGGTGCCCAAGGCGTTGCTGCAACAACTGGCGATCGGCGGCCGCCTGATCATCCCGGTAGGCGATACCTCGCGACTGCAACGTTTGGTTCGAGTTACCCGGACTAGCGAGGACCAGTTCGATGACGAGGATCTTGGCGAGGTCCAATTCGTCCCATTGATCGGTGCCGAGGGCTGGGACGCCGGCCTCGCCAAAGGCGAGCGCCCGTCTACTCAGCGCAGCCGTCCAGTGACGATCGCCAAGCTGATCCGCGAGACGGCCGAGCCTATCACAGACATCGAGCAGGCCGACGTGAGCTCCTTGATTGACCGGATAGGCGATGCTCGAATCGTTCTGCTCGGCGAGGCGACCCACGGAACCTCGGAGTTCTACCGCATGCGCGCTCGCATCACCAAAGAACTGATCTTGCGCCACGGCTTCAACTTCGTCGCCGTTGAGGCTGATTGGCCCGATGCCGCGCGAGTCAACCAGTATGTGCGCCATGCTCCGGTGCGCCAGGAACAATGGAAGGCCTTCACCCGGTTCCCGACCTGGATGTGGCGAAACCATGAAGCGTTGGACCTGATCGAGTGGCTTCGCGCCTGGAACGCAGAGGTGCAAGAACCGGAGCACCGTGCAAGCTTCTACGGGCTGGATCTATACAGCCTCTTCACTTCGATCGATGCGGTTATCACCTATCTGAGCGGCGTCGATCCGGCGATGGCCGAGGTCGCGAGGCGCCGGTACGGATGCCTCAGTCCCTGGGAACATGATCCCGCAGTGTACGGGCGGGCCGTGCTCAGCGGGCGCTATAGAGACTGCGAAGCCGCAGGTGTTGCGATGCTGCGCGACATGCTGAATCGGCGAATCGAGTACTCACAGCGCGACGGCGATCGCTTCTTCGACGCCGCGCAGAATGCTCGATTAGCGGCCGCGGCGGAGCGCTATTACCGCGTGATGTACTACGGATCGGTCGAATCATGGAATCTGCGCGATCAGCACATGTTCGATACCCTCGAGCGACTGCTGGAGTTCCACGGTCCCGGCAGCAAAGGCATCGTCTGGGAACATAACTCACACGTTGGCGACGCGGCGGCTACGGAGATGGGCGCGCGTGGTGAACACAACATTGGACAGCTATCGCGCGCACGGTTCGCCGAGTCGGCATTTCTGGTTGGCTTCGGTACCGACCACGGCACTGTCGCGGCCGCCTCGGACTGGGACGGGCCGATGGAGGTTAAACGGGTGCGGCCGTCGCACGAGGCCAGTTACGAGCGGCTATGCCACGACTCCGAGGTCAAAGCCTTCATGTTGCATCTTAGGGATCCGGTGAGACAGGCGGTTCGCGACGAACTGGAAGCGGCCCGCCTCGAACGCGCGATCGGCGTAATCTATCGGCCCGAATCCGAACTCCAAAGCCACTATTTCCAGGCTTGTTTGCCCCGACAATTCGACGAGTACATCTGGTTCGATGAAACGCGTGCAGTTTCGCCGCTTCCATCGGTCGTCGCCCCTGGAGTCCCGGAGACGTTTCCGTTCGGGGTTTGACTGTCCACGAGTAGGCCGACGGAAATACGAGATGGCTGCGACCATTGCGAAAGTATTGAGCAAGCTCGACTGGATGCGCGAACAACGCATTTGGCCCAACGGCTTGCGATACCTGTGGACCGACGCTTTCGGCGTCACTCTGCTGGTTTCGCTCTACCACGAACTGAAGCAGAACAAGTTCCTGGACGAAGCTCAGTGGGTGGTGGCAGACGTCGAGCGTGTCCTCGGGCGTCGGCGCGGTTATCGAATCGGGCAAGCTGCGGATCGTGATGGCCAGTACTTTCACTATCTGGCGATGTGGATTTACGCGCTAACTCGCCTCGGCAAGATAGTTCCCGAATACCGCGCGAAGGCGATTCAATTGGTGAAGGACATCCATCCCGCTTTCCTGGTTCCGGGCCGGGGCGTGTACTGGAAAATGCTCGAGGATTTAAGCGCACCGCATCCTGGTTTCGGACTCGGCTCGCTCGATTCGTTCCACGGATACGTTGTTTACCGGCTGCTTGACGAAGATGCGCTCGCGGGCGAAATCCGGGAGATGAAAACCATCGTCGAACGAAGCTATGAGGACCTGGTCATCAACCAGGACCTCGGTCTTGGGATGATGCTCTGGATGACGAGCTTCTTTCCCGAAGAGCGTTGGGCGCGCCTTCAGCGTGAGCGGAGCCTCGCTATACTCGACCGGATGTGGATCGATCGGCCGGGCTACTTCTGCCGCGAGCTGGGAGCATCTTCGGTCAAATTTGCTTTCACGAACTTCGGCGTCTCTGTCGGTCTCCAAGCCGTCGAGGCATGGCCGGAGCGCGTCGCGCGATTGAATTCATTTTTCGAAACGTACCGCTCGGGAGACGAATACGATACCGATGCGATTACGCACGTGATGGCGTGCGTGTCATCTTTCGCCGGCGAGTTCTTACCACCCCTCGCGACGTAAGTATTGCGCGGGCTTAACCTGCGGCTACGCTTGGGCCGCACGCAGATGGTTGATGACGCCATCGACGCCGAAGATGTACCAGGCGTCCGCTTCGGCCATCTGCGCCTGACGGTTGTTGGGCACTGCGCCCTCGAGAGTCACCACCGAGTTGCGCGTGCTAACCTTGATAGAGTCGTGGGTGAGGAGGCGATCCTTTTCCAACGCCATAGTGACAGCGTCGCTGATCTCGTCGTCGCGATCGTCCTCGAATGGCTTAACTTCGATCCCGTTTACGACGTCGCGAGTTCCCGGCACCCACCATGCGAGCAGTCCGGCGAGCCGCTTGTGCGACAGGCTTTCGACCTTACCATTGAGCGTCACGACTCCGTCAGCGACTGCGATCTCGATATAGTTGTCGCCGTCAGTGGCGGCTTCGACGGAAGCTCCCACGCGCCGCTCTTCGGCAGTTTGAATCCTGCAATCGGTGAAAGCTCCTTCCTGCAACATCGCAGCGCGCAGGTGATCCCGGATCGCGCCATCACCCATCGGTTGTGCCGGAGCGACGCGGAGCCTGTCGATGATTCCTCTCGAACCGCGAATCGAAGCCGCCAGTTCCAGCGCGATCTTCTTGGCCGCAAGACTTTCGGTTTCGCCTTGAAGGACCAGGCTTCCGTCGGGTTGATGTTCGATAACAATCGGGTACCGACGAAGATCAACGCGCAGATCGCGCTCCAGAGCCGCATGAACCTCGCGAACGATTTCCGCTGATTCAACCATGAAACGTCTAGACCCCGGATGGATTGACCGTCTGATGCCGGCGCTGCGCTTCGGCCCACAGTTTCTTCAGATCCTTGGGAAGCTGGCTCATCACGTCCCACGCCTCGCCTTCCTGCCCGGTCGTGCTGCCGAGCAACTTCTGCAATCCCGCGAAAACGGCCGATACCGCACGTTCCGCTTCCGCATCATCGGTGAGTCCGGCCATCCGGCGCACTTCCCATATGAACTGATCCCCGCTGACACGATGGACCTTGCGGTCGGGGTGCTCCAGAGACATCCACATCATCTTGAGGCGCTTGGGGAGTTGCGCGGCGACATGCGCCGCTTCCTGCGGCGTGATCCGATCGCGCAGTTCCTGGAAGACCGCGAAGGTCAGCCCCTCCGCGCGGCGCAGGTCGCATCCGATGCGCCCAATCACATCCTTGAAGAATTCCTGATCTTGCATAATGAATCACTCCCGCTAGTGCTCTTGTAATTCGTTGAGCATGGCATGTGCCAAGTACCAAAACCCCGATTTGTTCGCGGGGCCTCCCGCCTGGCTTCCGCGTTTCGATAGACAGCTACGGGACTCGTTTGCCGCCAACGATCGCGACGGTGCTCGCCTGCGGACCTTCGTCGCCTTCCTCCTCGGCAAAGCGCACCGCAGTTCCTGGCGTCAGATCGTCGAAATGCTCATGCAGGACACTGTGGCGATGGAAATAGATCTCGCGATTATCCTCCGTCTCGAGGAAGCCGTACCCTTCCTTCGCGAAAATGCGGGCAACGCGGCCCACCGACGGCAGCTCGTGCGCCTTTACGTCGCGTCTGAGCTCGCGAAGATGATCCTCGATGCGACGCCGGGCGGCATCGAATGAATCTCTGATCGCGATGGCCAAATCATCGGCCTCCTGCCGGTCGACCGAGATGTCCGCCCCGGGCACCCGGAGATCAATCCGCACATTGAACGGGCCTCCTTTGCGGTGGTGATGAACCGGCGCTTCGACCACGACGTGGCATCCGGTGAGCCGTGGGAAGTAGAGCTGAAGATCGTCGGCGCGTTCGCGGATCTGCGCCTCCATGGCCGGGGTCAACTGGAAATCGCGTGAAGTAATTTGAAGCGGGCGCTGCATTTGAATTCACCATCTCGGGGGTCGAGTTTTGAGATACGCGCTGAAGGGTGCATCGGATGTGCCAACCCGAGGCCTTGCTTGTTTGCTGCTCATCACGTCATTCGCGAGCTTTTGCGGCCATCTAATATCCCGCTTCGATGAGAGTCTCGAAGATCGGGCGTCCTGGACCGGCGTGGGGTCTTGAAGAGGGTGTATCCGAACGCAACATTCGATCAGCGCCCGCTCTTCTGCGTTGCCGCGATTCGACTTACTAATTCGATGGCATGACCGATGCTTCGTTACCTTGACGTTAAGCAGATCCACGCGGATATGCGAAGCCAGACGACGACCAAGGAGGAGAGGCTAGCGGCTCGAACTCGGCCATCGAGGCTGGTTCCCGGACCTCCGATAGCGCGGCAGTAAGCGGCTCCCTCAGAGGAGGACGAAATGATAGTTGCTGAGCTGATGACCGCAAACCCCGTCACCGTCGAGCCGAGTGACACAGTGCAAGCAGCACGTGAGAAGATGGAAGGTGGCCGATTCCGACAGGTTCCTGTTGTGGATCAGCAAACTCTGGTCGGTATTCTGACCGACCGGGACGCGCGCCGACACCTCGAGCAATCGGCGCGCATGCGGGTCGATGAGGTCATGAGCGCCCACCCGTTTTCGGTCGATCCTTCGACGCCGGTGGAGAGAGCGGCACACTTGCTGACGACGAACAAGATCGGCAGTCTTCCTGTGGTTGAACACAAAAAGCTGGTCGGCATCATAACGGCCACCGATATGCTGAAGGCGCTGGAGGCCGTGCTCGGAGCTACTACCGAGGCCAGTTCCAGAATTGATCTCGATCTAGATGGCTCCGGCGACATATCGGCCGCGACCAGCCTCGTCCGGTCGATTTGTCCCCTCCTCGGTGTCGGGACCTACCGGCGAAGTCGCTCGGAAGGTGAGGTTCTATATGTGCTGGTTCCTTCGACGAATGCGCAAAGCGCGGCACACGCTCTGAAGGAGTATGGCTTTAAAGTCCTTGCGGTCCATTACTGACGGACAAATCCTATGGCCTGATCACTGCGCCGCGCAGGAGCTCCTCTGTCGCGGCAAGATACAGTGACGATCGAAAACTACGAAGTCGCCAAGATCCTCGACGAAACCGCCGATATGCTGGAGGTGGCGGGCGAGAATTTCTTCCGGGTACGGGCCTACCGCAATGCCGCTCGGTCGATTCGCGATCAAACGGCGCAGGTGGCCGATCTAAGCGAAGAGCAAATCGATGAGATTCCCGGTATCGGAGCCGATCTGGCGGGAAAAATATCGACCATCGCCAAGACCGGCGATCTGCCATTGCACCACAAGCTGGCTTCAAAGTTCCCGCCCCAGCTACTGGAGTTGAGAGATGTTCCAGGCCTGGGTCCGAAACGATTGAAGCTCCTGATCGACCGCCTGCGGATCCGCGACCGGAACGATCTCGAGCGGGCAGTTAAATCGGAGAAGTTGCGAAAAATCCGCGGCTTTGGACCGAAGCTAGAGCAACAAATCCGGGAATCGTTGTTGCGGCGCGGGACTGGCCAAAGCAAACGGATGCTGTATGCGGAGGCGGAGGGGATCGCGACTCGCCTCGCCACCCATTTGCGAAAATGCACGGCAATCCAAGAGCTTGAGCTGGCGGGCAGCTTTCGTCGGCGGCAAGAAACCATCGGCGATCTGGACGCAGTCGCCGCCGCTGCTGATTCCGCTGCGGTCATGGAGCATTTCACCGCCTTTCCCGGTATCACCCAGGTCATCGGCTCGGGCGAGACCAAGACCAGCGTTGTACTCAAAGGCGGACTGCAAGTTGACCTGCGGGTAGTGCCTCCAAAGAGTTTCGGCGCGGCGCTCGCCTACTTCACCGGATCGAAGTCCCACAATGTGCATCTGCGGCGCATCGCCCAAGCGCGCGGACTTTTGCTTAACGAGTACGGCCTCTTTCGCGATGGCGCTGCCATCGCCGGCAGAACGGAAGACGAGATTTACCGCGCTCTGGGGCTTTCGTGGGTGCCTCCAGAGTTGCGCGAGGACCGCGGCGAAATAGATGCGGCAGCGTCCGGCAAGCTGCCCAAATTGATCGAGCGTAAAGATCTTCGCGGCGACCTTCATACTCATTCCCTGTACACGGACGGTCGCGCATCGATCGAGGAAATGGTGCGTCAAGCTCGTGAAAGCGGCCTCGAATATGTTGCAATCACGGATCACTCTCGGCGGATAGCGATGGCCCATGGCCTGGATCCTGAGCGCCTGCGCGAACAGAGGCGCGAGGTCGCGCGCATCAGAAAAAAAATCTCCGGCATCGCACTGCTTCATGGCATCGAGGTCGATATCCTGGATGATGGGAAGTTGGATTTGCCCCCTGATGCGCTGGCCGAGCTCGATTGGGTAGTCGCTTCAGTCCATTATAAGCTCGAACAAAATCCCGCCGAGATGACTCGCAGGCTAATCAAGGCGATTCGCAATCCCAACGTTGACGTAATTGGCCATCCAAGCGGGCGTTTGCTTGGGCACCGCGAGCCCAGCAACTTCGACCTCGGTGAAATCCTTCGGGTCGCCCGCGAGGAGGGATGCGCCCTGGAAATCGACTCCCAGCCCGACCGTTTGGACCTGACCGATACTGCCTGCATCGCCGCAAAACGGGCCGGCGTGAAGGTTGTCATATCCAGCGACGCTCATTCGACTCGGGAGTTCGCGTTGCTCGAATACGGAATCAATCAGGCGCGGCGGGGCTGGATCGAAAAGGAAGACGTTCTCAACACACGACCGCTGAAAAATCTACGGCCACGCCGCTGAGCCGGCCCAACGACTCACTTTTGGCAGCATGTCCAGATTCGATCAACATCGGTTCCGCCTATCGAATCGAGGTCACGTACCTGGCTTTGCCGGGGGTGCGCTCGAGGGCAGCATGAATATAGCTATCAGCGCCAGTGCTGCACCTAGCATGAAGGCAGGCTCAGCGCCCAAATGCTGGTAGATTATGCCAAAAATTACGCTAGCCGGGAACAACGCAACTCCCACCGCAGCTTTGGAAGCTCCGAGCGCTCGTCCGCGCCACTCCTCGGCGACCAGATCGATCACCAGTGCCCGCTCGGATCCTTCAGTCAAGCCAGAAAAGAAGCCGTAAACGGCGAACAGCAACCATATTGCCTGCGGAGCGGAAACGAAAGCAAAACCCAAATACACCGCTGAATAAATGAGCCATCCGCTGATAATCGTTTTATTGCGTCCCCATCGGTCGCTCAGCGCCCCTCCTGGGGTTGAACTGATGACCCTGCTGAACGCGAGAACGAACCACAGCAGCGGAAGATGAGCCGCGGAGACTCCTACTTCTCGGGCGCGCCATAGGAGGAAGGAATCAGACGAGCTGCCCAGGGTAAAGACAAAGATCGCGGCAAGGAGCTGGCGGAATCCAGGCGCTTCAGGGATACCAATTTCGACTCTTTCATGTCCGATGGACTCGATTTCTTGAACACCTCCGCCGAGTACCAGCAGCGATAACAATCCCGGAACAACGGTCCATGCAAAGATGCTTCGCGGGTTCATGCCGAGCGTCAACATCCAGTAGGCGATTAAGGGGCCGCCGAGCGCGCCGGCATTGTCCATCGCGCTATGGTACCCGAAGGCGCGACCGCGAATCTCTGACGGCGCGGCGTCCGCTATGAGGCGATCGCGAGGCGCCCCGCGAACAGCTTTTCCCAATCGATCGCCAAAACGGACGAGCAGGATTTGCCACCACACTGCGGTAACCGCAAGGAGTGGGCGCACGACCGCAGCGACTGCGTACCCGACGAAAGTGGTTGCCTTCAGGCGGCCCACTCGGTCTGCGATATAGCCGGAAGCGAGCTGGAAAAGACTTGCAGACGCGTCCGCAATTCCTTCGATGATGCCGAGAACTTCCGGACCACCCCCGACCGAAGCAACGAAGGCGGGCAGCAAAGGATTGATCATATCTCCCGCGGTATCGTTGAAAAGCGAGACGATACCGAGAGCAATGATATTCCTCGGCAGACGCTGGGGTCTTGCTGATCGAGCACTACGGTTGTCCATACAAGTCCGCTTGTCTTTGCCACCGTGACGATTGGCACTCGGTCTGCTCTCAGCCGCCGGAGAGCCAAATGCACAGACGCCCTATCTCTGTGTCCTTCGGGAACAGTTTAACTGAGCCATAAGGGAACAGCTGCATCGCATCTGTTTTCGCACGTCGTTATTCAGAAAAGCGACCTGAACGGAATCTCAAGACCTTACGGACACCTCAAGCGCGGCACGCCTGATGCACGTAAAAGACCAGATACCGATGAGGGATAATTTCTCAATGATACAGCCTGTCACTGTCTCGATATCTTCCGATTCCGTCCAGTTGGAAGGCGAGTTGATGATTCCAAAGAACGCCGTCGGAGTGGTCCTCTTCGCCCACGGCAGCGGCAGCAGCCGCCTGAGCCCCCGCAACCAATTCGTGGCGGAGGCGCTGCAAAAATCGGGGATCGGTACGCTGCTATTCGACCTTCTCACAGAAGCAGAGGCCTCGGATCGCGACAACGTCTTCGACATCGATTTCCTCGCGCACCGTCTGTCAGACGCGACGCGCTGGCTGAAGGGCAGAAGCGAAATCAAGGGCCGTTCTTTGGGATATTTCGGCGCCAGCACCGGAGCTGCCGCGGCGCTGGTCGCCGCGTCACAGGATCACTCGATTCGCGCCGTGGTTTCACGCGGAGGTCGGCCGGATCTCGCCATTCGTCAGCTTGCCGATATGAAATCGCCTGTCCTGCTTATTGTCGGCGGCCACGACTACGGCGTAATCGAGCTCAACGAGAAGGCTTACCGCGTCCTGCGCTGCGAAAAATCCCTCAAGATCGTGCCGGGCGCGACGCATCTGTTCGAAGAACCGGGCGCGCTGGAGCAGGTAGCCGAGCTTGCCAGCGACTGGTTCAAGCGCCACCTGAAAACTCAAGCGACCGAGGAACCCGTAACGCGAGAGCCAACCGTTTATTCAAACCGCCAGCAGGCCGGCCGGATGCTTGCCCAGCGTCTTAAGCCTCAGGCCGGCGCCGATGTGGTCGTGCTTGGCGTCCCGCGCGGCGGTCTGCCGGTAGCCAAAGAGGTCGCCGACGCGCTAGGTGCTCCGCTTGATGTAGTGGTCGTCCGCAAGCTGGGAGCTCCGGGCCAGCCGGAGTTGGGAATTGGAGCGGTGGTCGACGGCGACCATCCGCGCGCGATTTTCAACCAGGACATTGTCGAGCACCTCGGCGTCTCAGACGAATACATCGAGGCTGAAATCGCGCGGCAATTGAAGGAAGTGAACCGCCGCGAGATCGCGTATCGGGGCGGCCGCGCCAAGATTCCGCTCGCTGGCAAAACCGTGATTCTGGTCGATGATGGAATCGCGACGGGCTCTTCGGCGAGAGCCGCTCTGCGCGGAGTCCGCCGGCAGAAACCAAAGCGACTCGTGCTCGCGGTCCCGGTCGCGCCGACGGAGACTATTGAGGCGTTGCGTAGCGAAGCCGACGAAATTGTCTGCCTCGAAACGCCTCAGGATTTCTTTGCGGTTGGCCAGTTCTATCGCGATTTTCACCAGGTTACCGACGACGAAGTAAGGGCGATTCTACAAACAGAACAACCCGCCGAGGCGCATTCCGAATCATAGGCTGAACATAGAGAAAGTCTGAAGCTGCTTGAGGTCCTGAGAGTCTCGATTCACTGCGGGAAATAACGGACCCCGGGCTAAGGAGGATCAAAGGTGAAAGTCGAACAATTGATGAAGCGCGAGGTCAAGGTCTGCACCGAAGGCGATACCCTCAACCGAGCTGCTGAACTGATGTGGGAGTCTGATTGCGGCTGCATCCCTGTCATCAGCGCCAACGGCGATGGCCGAGTAATCGGCGTCGTCACGGATCGCGATATCGCAATCGCGGCGTACACGCAGGGTAAACAGCTCTGGGCAATCCCGGTTGGCGCCGCGATGGCGCGGAAGGTGATCACCTGCCACGCCAACGACGGCATCAGCCAGGCCGAGGCGTTGATGCGCGACAGCCAGGTGCGTCGGCTCCCGGTCGTCGATCAGAACGAACACCTGGTGGGGATACTCTCGCTCAACGATATCGCCCGTGAGGCTCAGCGTGAGGCTGCGACTGGCAAGCGAGCGGAGGTCGCTGGAGAATCCGTAGCGGAGACGCTCGCCTTCGTCTGTCAGCCTCGCTCCTCGCACGAAGTGGCGCTGGCGGCTTGAGAAGTAGCGCATATGGTCAACGGGATCTGAATGGGGCATGGTGGCGCGGCTATGCCAAGCCACCTGTCCCCTCAGGTGAACGCGTGCGAACCGCCACCCTCAGCGCGAGTTCCGTCGAAGAGTAAGCAATCAGCCCGCACTCGTCATCGGAACCAGAGAATTTGCGATGCTTCGAGCGGTACACTGACGCCAGGCTTTCTGGGTACGATGCGCGGGGTGTAATGGTCTGGAGGATGATCGGCGGCGACCGTCGCTCGGTATATGAAGCCATTTGTCGCGCCGGCAAGTTTTTCGACTGGCTCCATGGTGGTGACAGCGCACGATTGGCTATCGGTAGGTTCAACCCAAATCTCTACTTGTGCGTCCGCCGGCTCAATTTCACCCAAATAGACCTGAAGATCGAACGTGAGGCTCGAGTCCGACTGACTCACGCTCAGGCGGCCGAAATGCAGCGTTCTCCAGTGCTCGGCCAACCGCCGCCGCCATTCTTCGATGGCGATGCCGACTTGGCCTTTCGGGGCCATTCGGCGCTCAAGCTCCCTGGCCGCAGGAATGTAGTAGCCTTCGGTATACTCGCGCACCATCCGGTTGCTCGAAAAGCGCACGGTGAGCCGCGCCATGCTCGCGCGCATCTTTGCCACCCACTCCAGTGGAATACCTCGCGCATCACGCGCGTAGAAGGTCGGCACTACTTCTCGCTCCAGTAGTGAATAGAGTGCCTCCGCCTCGGCCGCATCCCATCCCGGCTCGTTGTGTTCCTTGCCATCGCCCAATGCCCATCCAACGTCTGGTGAGTAGGCTTCGGCCCACCACCCGTCCAGCTCGGAAAGATTGAGACCGCCATTAACCAGCAGTTTCATCCCGCTGGTTCCGCACGCTTCCCACGGACGGCGTGGCGTATTGATCCACAAATCGACGCCCTGGACCAGTTCGGCAGCCATCGCCATATCGTAATCCTCGAGAAAGACTGCGCGGCCACAAAACTCGGGACCGCCCGTGTGCTCGGCCCATTCACGCACCATCCGCACACCTTCGAGGTCCAGCGGATGAGCCTTACCGGCAACCAGTAATTGAACGGGGCGCTTGGGGTTGGTGAGAATCTGAGTCAGCCGCTTCCTATCGTGGAGCAACAGAGTCGGGCGCTTGTAGCCCGTGAACCGCCGGGCGAAGCCGACCGTCAGAACGTTATCATCGAGCAGCGATGCAGTTGCGGCAGGATCGGCCGGGGGATCTTGTCCTCGGGCGGCCCGCTGTCGCGCCACCCGCTGACGCACATGCTTTATGAGAGCCGCGCGCCCCTTGACGCGGACGGCCCAGAGCGCCTCATCACTGGCACGACTCAAGTCCTGTTCGAGGCTTTCCAGCATGCCAAGCCACCGGCCCTTGCCACAGCTCTCGGTCCAGACCGCATCGGCGGCAGCCGAATCCCAGGTTGGCGCGTGCACGCCATTGGTCACGTGCTCGATCGGCACCTCGCTCTGTGGCCAGCGGGGAAATAGCGGTTGAAACAGGCGCTGGCTGACCTCGGCGTGAAGACGGCTCACCGCATTAACCCGCCCGCAGCATCGCAGCGCCAGATAGGCCATGTTGAAGGACTCCGCCGTATCGTGCGAATTGGCGCGTCCAAGCGCGAGCAGTTCCTCGCCGCTAACGCCCAGCGCTTCGGCATATGTACGGCCATATTGGCGCAGTAAATCCACCGGGAATTGGTCGAATGCCGCCGCGACTGGCGTGTGCGTCGTGAATATGTTTCCCGGCCGAGTGCAGTGTAACGCGGACGCAAAACTCTGACCTGAGCGGATCATGAAGCTGCGAATCCGCTCCAGCGCAGCGAATGCCGCGTGCCCCTCGTTCAGGTGGCAGATCCTGCAATCGATCTTGAGCTTCTCGAGCAAGCGCCATCCCCCGATTCCAAGCGCGATCTCCTGCTGCAGGCGTAGCTCTGGACTGCCGCCATAAAGCTCACCGGTGATCCCGCGATCGGCCGGTGAGTTGAGAGGGTCGTTGCTATCGAGCAGGTAAAGCGTGACCCTTCCGACCTGCACCACCCAGGTAAGTAAGTGGAGCGTGCGCCCCGGCAGCTCGACCTCTATTCTAAGCCACCGGTTTGCTTCATCGAGCAGCGGGGCCAGCGGCAGCAGGTGCGGCTGGTTAGATGGGTAGAACGCTAGTTGCTCGCCCTGCGCGTTTAGTACCTGCCGAAAGTAGCCGCGATCGTAAAGCAATCCGATCCCAACCATCGGCACGCCCAGATCGCTCGCGGTCTTGAGAAAGTCGCCCGCCAGGATCCCGAGACCACCCGAATATATCGGAAGCGCCTCGCTCAGCCCGAACTCCATGCTGAAATATGCGATCGTGCCGAGCGGCGCTTTGCAGGTCGCGGCGAACCAGGTCGGTTCGGCCAGGTACTGCTCGCGCGCAGTCAGTTGCCGCCGTAGCTCTGTAGCAAATTCCGAGTCTCCTGCTAACTTTTCGAACCGGGTCTGAGATACGCTCCGCAGAATGAGCCATGGGTTCCCCGTCGCATGCCACATTTCCGGGTCTACCATCTCCCAAAGTGCGTCCGCGCTGTGGTTCCAACTCCAACGCATGTCCAGGGCCAGGATGGCGAGTCCGCTCAGTTCTTCAGGCAAGGACAGGGGCGGATGATGGGCAAGATTCATGAACGCGTTTGGGCCTTACCCACCGTTACCCAGATCGTGTTCGTGCATGACTCTGTCGATCCGAATCGAAGCACAGGAAAATCGTTCAATCCGCATGTCTCGATCTTCCCTTTCGAAGTCGTCCGATACTCAAGTCCGCACTGTTCCGGCCTTCAAAATTTGAACGAATGAATCAGGGTCAAGGCTCGCTGCACCGACCATCAGCCCATCGATGTCTGGTTGCGACAGGTACGCCGCCGCGTTGGTGGGAGTGACGCTGCCGCCGTAAACGATCCTGACTCTCCGCGCGGCGTTACGGCCACAGAGATCGCCGAGGCCGCTCCTGATCGAACCGTGAACCAACTCGGCTGCCTGCGGCTGGGCGGTTCGCCCTGTTCCTACCGCCCATACCGGTTCGTAAGCCACCACCACCTGCGCGAGTCGGCTTCCGTCGATTTCATCGAGTCCGCGCTGAAGCTGTCCTAGCACAACCTCGAGCACGCGTCCGGCGTCGCGTTCGTCTGCATGTTCCCCCACACAGAGCACTGGCGTCAGCCCGTCGCGCAGAGCGGCCTTGAGTTTGCGGTTTATCAGCCCGTCGTCCTCATGGAACAGATCGCGGCGCTCGGAATGGCCAATCAGCACATACGAGGCCCCGACTTCCTTGAGCATCGATGCCGATACCTCACCCGTGAACGGACCCTTGTCTTCGCAATACATATTCGCTCCGGCAATCGCGATGCGCGAGCCGGCCAGCTCCTGCGCGAGCGTGGGCATGGCGAGCATCGGGGGTGCGATGACCACTTCGCAGGCCTGCAAAATAACGGCATCGATCCTGTCGCGAAGGGCTGCAGCAAGCACCCGTGCTTCGCGCACAGTCACATTCATCTTCCAATTGGCGAGGAAGAACCGCCGCCGCACCTCGGTTCCGATCGTCGCGGTCCTATTCCTCGCCAAGAGCCAACACTCCAGCTAGCGCGCGTCCTTCAAGAAATTCGAGCGTCGCTCCGCCCCCTTTCGGGATCATATTTCGAAGCACACCGATTTTGGCGCCGCCCATGATAAGAATGCATGGTCGCATGGTGTACGTCCACCGATGCGCACCCCGAGGCGCATCGAATATGCCAGTCGCATGGGGGGAGCGGCGCCAAATGAATGTATGCGGCATCGCTAATGGTTGGTCGAAAGCTGGCACGCAACGTGAACCTATTCACGAGGACAGGGAGGATTTGTGAGGTTGCCTGCCACACTCTTGCCCGACACGATCACCTCGATCGGACTGCTCGCTGGATGCCTCTCGTTTGTCTCGGCTGTATCGGGCCAGCTAACTCGCGCCGCGGTGATGATCGGCGTTTCGATCGCATGCGACATAGCCGACGGATTCGTTGCGCGTTCCGCCCACAGCGCGAGCCAGTTTGGCGTTGAATATGACAGCTTGTCTGATGTTGTGGCGTTTGGCGCGGCTCCGGCAATCCTCGCCTACGCGTGGGCGTTGGCGCCCCTGCAGCTCTGGGCCTCATTAGTAGTCGGCGCATTCGTGATATGCGCTGCCCTTCGCCTCGCGCGCTTCAACATCCAGACCGAGACTCCTGGTGGAAGGAAGCACTTCGTTGGCCTTCCGGTCCCCGGCGCCGCGGCGATGATCGCCGGCGGCTTCTTAGGCGGCAGCTATTTTCGATTTGATTCGCCGCGCGCGCTGTCCGCGGCAATAACCGCGCTGATGCTGACACTCGCGGCCCTGATGGTATCGCGCGTGCCTTATCCGAGTATCAAGGAAATCGATCCCGCGTCTCTGAAATCGCGATCCGCGATCGCGTTGACGGTGATCGCGATCGGGTTATTTGTCGCCCTCCCGCAATTGACTGCCCTTTTGGCCGCTACCGGATATCTGCTATCAGGCCCTCTATGGCTCGCGTTTGGAAAGGACATCAAGCGCGCGCGGTAATTCGGGCGCAGCAAGACGTGACTCGAATGGCTACGGCTCTGTATCCAATCGCACCAGTATCTGGATCACAATATCGAGGGTAACATCTGGAACAGCCTCCTCTGATCGAGAACCGTCATGCCAATCGACCTGAGATTCGATCCAAACGAGATTCCTCTGCTCACCGATCTTTACGAGCTTACGATGGCTGCAAGCTACTTCGCGCTTGGATTCAATCGACCGGCATGTTTCGGCATCAGCGTCCGCCGCCTGCCTGCACGCCGCGGCTTCCTTGTGGCAGCCGGCTTGGAACGGCTGCTGGAAGCGCTTGAACAGTTTCGATTCGAACCCGCCATACTCGACTACCTGGCGTCACTGAAGCTGTTCAAATCAGACTTTCTTGATTTCCTCGGCAACCTGCGATTTATGGGCGAGGTCCATGCCATGGCCGAAGGCACGGTTTTTTTTGCCGGGGAACCAATCATCGAAGTGCGCGCTCCGTTAATCGAGGCACAACTGATCGAGACGCTGGTCATCAACCAGATCGGAATGGCCTCACTTATCGCGAGCAAGGCGGCGCGTAGCGTGATCGCGGCGCGCGGCAAGCGGCTCGTTGATTTCGGACTCAGACGCAGCCAAGGCGAGGCCGCAGGCCTGATAGCGGCGCGTTCGAGTTACCTCGCGGGCTTCGATGGCACCTCCAATGTCCTTGCCGGCCGGCGTTACGGTATCCCGCTCTATGGCACCATGGCTCACAGCTACATCATGGCGCACGACCGGGAGCGCGACGCCTTCGAGCACTTCGTCCAGGATTTCCCAAAGCTCAGCACGCTTCTGGTCGACACCTACGACACCGTCCGCGGCGTCCGGAATGCCGTCATTGTCGCGGAGCAGATGCGTCGGCAGGGCTTTGAGCTGGAGGGGGTACGGCTCGACAGCGGCGATCTCGCCGACTTAAGCCTCAAGGCGCGGGCCATCCTCGATGGTAACGGTCTCAAGAATACTTCGATCTTCGCGAGCGGGAATCTTAACGAATACAAGATTCACGATTTGATCACGAGAAACGCTCCGATCGATGCTTTCGGCGTCGGCACCGAGATGGTCGTTAGTGGCGACGCTCCATCGCTCGACCTCGCCTACAAGCTGAACGAATATGACGGCATTCCTCGAATCAAGACTTCCGAAGGAAAGCTTACCCTGCCCGGGAAAAAGCAGGTGTTCCGTGCAATCGACGCGGACGGCCGCTTTTATGCCGACCTGATAGGTCTGGCCGGCGAGACCGCGTCGCTCGTCGCGCCCCAATTCAATCCAATTCCTTCCGAAGTCGCGAAACTCCTGTCGCTGCAATTCAGCGGTGGCCGGAGGCTCATGCCGCGTCCCACGCTCGCCGAGTCGCGCGAGCGTTTTCTCAGCACGCTCGAGCGGCTCGATCCGCGTTACAAGGAACTCGAGCAGCCGGGGACGTATCCGGCACGGTATACGTCCGCCCTCAGCGCGATGCAGAATGAACTGAAGCAACGCGCCGAGAAGTATCAAGAATAAAGAGTGGAGTCCCTGGCGCTGTGCGCAGTGGCACATCTCGTGCTGACAGATGAACAACCGCCAAGGACTGCGAATGAACTGATATGAATCTCGTTATCGTAGCCGGCTCCGGAAACCCGTCGCTTGCCGACTCTATTGCCGAAAGGCTCGGCACCCGGGTCGCCCGTTCTTCTCTGAACCGATTTCCCGACACCGAGCTACACGCAGCGCTGGACGAAAGCGTGCGAGGCTGCGATGTTTACGTGGTTCAGCCGACCGGTCCTCCGGTAGATCTTCACTTGATGGAATTGCTCTTCCTCGCTGACGCCTGCCGGCGGGCAGGTGCAGCCCGCCTTTCCGCCATCGTTCCATACTTCGGATATGCGCGCCAGGATCGCCGGGCAAAGGGGCGGGAAGCGGTTGGCGGGCGGCTGATTGCGGATATGTTGTCAGGGGCCGGCTTCGAGCGAATTGTCGCCCTCGATCTTCATACCGTTTCACTCGAGGGCTTCTTCAGCATGCCACTGGAGCACCTGAGTGCGGTATCGCTCTTTGCAAATGCGATCGAGGAATTGGTCACTGACAAGAGCGTAATCGTCGCGCCAGACCTGGGGGCGGTCAAGCTCGCCGAAAGCTATGGGGAACTGCTAGGCCGGCCGATCGCGATTGCCCACAAGACCCGCCTGAGCGGCGAAGAAGTAAGAGTGCGTGGCATCGTTGGCGAGGTCGCCGGACGCGCGCCGATTATCGTGGACGACATGATCTCGACCGGCGGCACCATCGAGGCAGCCGCGGCCGCTATGATTGCCGCCGGGTGCCTGCCCGAGATCACGGTGGTTGCCAGCCATGCATTGCTGGTTGGCTCCGCGATCCGCCGGCTTTCAGCTTTGCCGCTGAAACGAATCGTGGTGACTGACAGTCTGCCAACTCCAGAGCACGGTTCGCTTCCGCTGCAGGTAGTGAGCGTTGCCCCCATGCTCGCCGAGACATTGAGTCGCCTGAACATTGGCGAGTCGATGACCGAACTGCTGAGCCACCGATAATCCAGCGGACGAATGGAAACCAGATTTTCCGATCAGCGAACTCTCATATTGGCGGACAAAGTGAGCGCAAGAAAGAACATCAAGAGGAATACGCTGACCATGCTGCCGGTGCTACTGTTCCTCACCGCATTCGGCAACGCTTTCGCGCAGCCGTCGGGCAAAGCCGAATACATGGACGACTGCGCGCGCTGTCACGGCGTCGATGGAAAGGGAAGCGTAGCGTCGATGCGGGAGGTGCGGGGCTATATGTCGGTTGACCTTACCCGGCTCAGCAAGGCTCACGACGGCCGGTTTCCCCGCCAGGAAGTTTATGACGCGATCGCCGGCCGCGAGCGCTATCCAGCACATTTCGCCGGCAGTATGCCGACATGGGGCCTCAAATACCAGGATCGTGATCGAGAGAGTACCGAAGGGGAAGTCAGGCGCAGGATTTCGGCGCTCGTGAGTTATATTGAATCACTTCAGGAGAAGTAGTTTCACCAGCGGTCTGTGCGGGCTGCAGCATCCTTGTCCCCGCCGAAAATCCGCATCTGGTGCGAACAGCGGGACGACGTATGGTGGTGAAGCAGCGGGGTCGAAACCGAACCGATGATTTCGATCTCCTCGCGGGCATCTATGTGAGGGAGACTCGATTCCCTTGTCATCTGCCGCGATCTTCCGTCAACGGATTTTTGCGCATCACAGGCCGCCCAAAAGGTCACGTGGACCCAGACTCAGTCCTCTGCAGTCAGCGCGTCGAGCACGTCAGTGGTGGTGATTACGCCGATCAGCTTGCCGTCTTCGACTACCGGGAGTGCTCCGATCTTGCGCTCGCGCAATAGACGAGCCGCGTCGCGGACCGTAGTCGAGGGAGTCACGGTTATAAGCGCTTCGCTCATCGCCTTGAACGCCTCGGTGTGCTCCAGATAACCGATGTGATTGCGGATATCGCGATCGGTAACGATTCCGACCGGGACGCCGTCCTTGAGGATCGGTACGCAGCGGAATCCGCCTTCAAGCATCTTGTTGTGAACTGAGGAAAGCTTTTCCTCGGGGGCGGCCGTAACCGGATTTCGGGTGATCCAGGAGCCGACCAGGTATTTTTGCGGCGCCGTGTACCGCACCGTCAGCACCGGGCAGGTTGACTCGCGCAAGACAAGTTCCGCGACGCTGCCAAGCAGAAAGCGTGAAAAGCCTCGACGACCGTGCGTAGCCATCACGACTAGATCGGCGCGGGTCTTTCTCTCGGCGTTGAGTATAGCCCCAGCCGGCTCACCGACAGGCGTCAGTAGTTCGTACTTGATGCCGGCGAGTCGCTTACGAGCGATCTCTTCGAGCTTCCCACGCGCGGTCTCTTCCTGGCCCTTGTACAGATCGACATATCCGACCATCCCGGCGGGCGGGACAATCATCGGCACTATGTGGATGACGAACAGTGTGCCGTCGTTTTGGCGTACAATGTTCGCCGCAGTGTCAAGCGCCTCAAGCGAGTTGTCATCGAAGTCCACCGGGCAAAGAATATTGCGAAACGGGAACGCCATAATCGTTTCCTCCAAATCTGAAAGTCAGCTTGGTCTAGCGAGACACATGCCAAAACGCTCAGTCGGATTTTTCAGCCCAGAACATCCCAAGGCGATGAACTTGGATGACCCTGATCTATCTATGTTGTATCCGATCGCACCATTTCACGAAACGCGTGGGCCGATCGGACCCGATCGATGGCGCATCTCATCTCGAAAATCATGCACAACTCACTAAGATTGGTCTCATCCTGGGTGGCAGGCTGATTGCACCTTGAGTCTGCGTATCCGGAGGCATGACCGGATGATTCGCCTCAGGCAGAAGTATGGACCTGATCAAACTAAACGATCATCTGTGGGAGATTCCGCAAACCGGCGCAATGCGCGTACCCGGGCGAGTTTATGCCAACGCGAGGATGATCGAACAAATGCGGGACGATCCGGCCCTCACGCAGGTTGCCAACGTTGCCTGTCTGCCGGGAATCGTCGGCTACTCCCTGGCGATGCCCGACATCCATTGGGGCTACGGCTTCCCCATCGGCGGGGTGGCGGCCGTCGATGCCCATGAAGGTGTCATATCGCCAGGAGGAGTCGGTTACGATATCAATTGCGGCGTGCGCCTGGCGCGCACGAACCTGCATTTCAATTCAGTCGAACCGAAAATAGACCGGCTTGCCGACGCGCTCTTCAACAAGATTCCGGCCGGCGTCGGCTCTTGGGGCGCGATACCGGGATTGTCGATTGGGCAACTCAAGGACGTGGTGCGTGACGGCGCCAAGTGGGCGCTTCGCAACGGATATGCTACCGAACGCGACCTTGAACATACCGAGGAAGGCGGCAGGCTCCCGGGCGCGGACCCCGACCGCATAAGCGAACGTGCCTACCAGCGCGGTTCGAAGCAACTCGGCACGCTCGGCTCGGGCAATCACTTTCTCGAAGTCGGCCGGGTCGATGAGATCTATGACTCGAAGCTCGCCGACGCGTTGGGTCTCGAACTCGATCAGGTCACGATTATGATCCACTCGGGCTCGCGCGGCCTAGGCCATCAAACCTGCGATGACCATCTCAAAGTTATCCTTGGTGCGATGGCCCGTTACGGAATCAGCTTGCCGGATCGCCAGCTCGCCGCCGTTCCAATCAGCTCGGCGGAAGGGCAAGCGTATCTCGCTGCCATGGCCGCAGCCGCGAACTTTGCCTGGTGCAACCGGCAGGTAATGATGCATCTCGCCGAGCAGGCGTTCCTGGAAGCGCTTTCGATCACACCGAAAGAGCTAAACTTCGAGCTGGTGTATGACGTCTGCCACAATATCGCCAAATTTGAAGAACACACTGTGGATGGCCACAAGCGACTCGTCTGCGTACATCGCAAAGGCGCCACCCGCGCATTTGGCCCCGGCCACGCCGCGTTGCCTGAGGCACTGCGTCCAGTTGGGCAGCCCGTGCTGATACCCGGAGACATGGGCCGCTATTCGTTCGTCCTGGTGGGCCTTGAAACCGCGATGCGCGAGACTTTCGGCTCATCGTGTCACGGCGCTGGACGATTGATGAGCCGAACGAAAGCAAAGAGAGAGGTCGGCGGGCGCGACCTGCGCGCCGAATTAAAGGCGCTGGGTGTTACAGTCAGAGCCCACACCCGCGCCGGTATCGCCGAGGAGATGCCGCACGCCTACAAGGACGTCGCCGAGGTGGTTGAGGTCATGGAAGCCGCACGCGTAACTCGACGAGTCGCGAGACTCAAGCCTTTTGCCGTCATCAAAGGCTGATGCCGACGAAACCGACTACGACCCAGACCGAGGACGACGCTCTATTTCGGGAATTCGAGCACACCGGCGACATCGGTATCGAATTGACTGCTCCCACTCGCGCCGAGCTGTTCCGCCGCGCGGCCATTGCCTTGGCTGCGCTGTTGGTCGAGAGGGCAAGCGTCGCGGAGATCGAGCAGCGGGAAATTGCAGTTGAGGCCGACGCCGATCTCGATCTCATGCATGACTTGCTCGGGGAGTTGCTCGCTCTTTTCACAGTGGAGGGGTTCATCTGGCGCGACGCTTCGGTCGAGGAGGCCGATCGATCTCTCCGCGTGACGGTTCGGGGCGAACCCTTTGACCCCGGTCGCCACGAATTCCGCGGTGAAATCAAAGCTGTCACTTACCATCAACTGATGGTCGAAAACTCACTGGACGGGTGGCGTTCACGCATAATTTTCGACGTTTGAAACCGGGCGATAGCACGGTTGTGAAGCGGAAGTCAGTCTTCAGTTCCAGCAGCGACGAGATAGACCGAACCGTCGGGCAGGCGATACGCCTGGGTGTACGGAGACCATCCTTCGATGGGTTCGATTAGTTGGGGCTCTCCTTCGATCGCATCCAGTAGTTCTTCCCAATCTTCGACCTCAGCGTCCGGAATTCTGTGGTAGCTGCCGTCTCGCTCAAAAACCATTAGACATTGGATCATCGATGGCACCTCTCTTCATCGTCGGCAGGCATTTCTATTTCTTTGTATCGTCTCGGCGTAACGAACGATGTCGGACTCGCACCTACAAATCAGCACATGACCCTCGGCGAAGGCAAGTTATGCTTTGTGCGGAATGGAACCATCGGATCAAGCCGACAGTGCCTCGATCGGCGTCAGCAGAGATCTCAGCGTTCGGGTTGGTCCGCCTTCGAGCCTCAAGTTTCCCGATATCCTGCTCAAGTCCGGTTTAGGAAGCGGCTGGCACGGGTGATGCTCCCTGTCGGCGAGTCGCGCGGCGACACTATCGTCGACCGTCGCAGATTGCTGCGCTGAATCGTCTCTAGGTGGATGCTCATGCTTCGTTTCAGAAATCTTTGGCTCGCAATCCCGCTGCTGTTGGTCGTCGTTGCTGCCCCATCAGCTCAGGCAGAACCAGTAACACCGAAATACGCCAGCGCGCAGCAAATAGAATCCGCATTTCGCGGACACAGTTTCATCCTCGGCGATGACAATCACATCGCCGATGTGAGGGCGCTGGATTGGAGTGCTGATCGCTCCGTCAAACTTCCTTTCTGGTTTGGAACGGGACAAATGGTGCCACCTGAACATCGGCCAGAGCAGGGCGCCTACTACGTGATCAGCGAATCATGGATCGTTCGCAAACTCGCCGGCAAGGAGCTGCTGATTCAGGCCGGCAGCCAACTTCAGAAACCCGACGCCGTGCTCGTTACCACCAAGACGCACTACCAGGGCAGTGGCATGCTGCTGCCGACGATCGTGCAGTACTCCGGCACGCGGACCTTCACGCGTGACAACGGCAGTGTGGTCGATATCGCAGTGCTCGAGGAAGTATCGCTCCCCGCGCAGTGGACCACGGGACGGATACCGGCGAAATATGCGCGATTCGGGGTGAGCCCGGCGGAAAACCTGCAGTGGAAATTCTGATACTGCTGGCGCGCGGCTGACTGTTCGGCGAAAGTTCAGGAGTGATCAAGCAAAGGGGGCGCTTCCGTCTGGTCGTTTCGATTCTGGCGCTGTGCCTGAGCGCGGTGACGTTGGTCGCGATCGCGGCGTCGGCGTCAGAGAGCGCAACTGCCGCGACGATTCTTGTGTACCATCGCTTCGGCCCAGTGGTTGCCGATAGCATGACGGTCACCACTGAGGTCTTCGCATCGCAGCTCAGGTATCTTCACGACCATGGCTACACTGTCGTGCCGCTTCGCGATGTCGTGAATTTCGCCGCAGGTTACGGCGAGTTGCCGCCGCGCGCGGTTGCGATCACCGCCGACGACGGCCATCGCACAGTGTTCAGCGACATGAAGCCGTTGGTCGAGCGCTACCGAATCCCGGTGACACTGTTCATCTATCCATCCGCGATTTCGAATGCCTCGTACGCAATGACCTGGGAACAGCTCGTCGAGCTGAAGGCGACCGGACTCTTTTCGGTTGAATCGCACACCTATTGGCATCCCAATTTTCATATCGATAAGCGCCGGCTCTCGGCTGAGAATTACGAGAAGTTCGTGGACACCCAGCTCAACAAATCGCGACAGGTCCTCGATCACCGGCTCGGTGGCCGCGTGACGATGCTGAGTTGGCCATTCGGCATCTATGACGATGAGCTGATTGCCGCCGCCACAAAGTCCGGATACGTGGCGGCCGTCACCATCGAACGACGCAAGGTCACGCGCGGCGACAACGTCATGGCGCTTCCCCGCTTCATCGTTACCAACGGCGATGTCGGACAGAGATTCGAGAGTCTGCTACCCACTCAAACGCCAATAACCAGTCGGTGATAATTGATGTCGAGAGTGATTATTTTCGCGCTGACGTTGTTCGTCTTCACAACTTTAGTCAGCCCTCCATCGACGATGGCCTACACCGGGACCGTCATCGATAGCTCGACCAAAAGGCCGGTGGAGGATGCGATCGTGACACTCGAGGATGTCGAGGTGCGAACCGATCGCGACGGCAAGTTCCAGATCAGCGGCCACGGCGGCGCGATCGGCCTGCGGGCGTACGGCTACCAGCGCAAATCGATTTCCGCCGGCGAGTTGAAAGATCATGCCGGGCCGATTGAGCTCACGCCGATACTTCCGAAGGCGCTCTATCTTTCATTCTATGGCATCGGCAGCACCAAGCTGCGCGAGGCGGCGCTCGGCCTGATCGACAAAACCGAACTTAACGCCGTGGTGGTCGATGTCAAAGGCGATCGCGGTATGATCGCATTCAAAACCTCGCTTGCGCTGGCGGAGCAGGCTCATTCGAATCAACTAACGACGATCCGCGATGCGAAGGCGCTGCTTGACCGGCTCCATCACGATAACATTTACGCTATCGCACGAATTGTCGTCTTCAAGGATGATCCGCTCGCGACCGCCCGGCCCGATTTGGCGGTCAAGCGCGCCAGCGGCGCAATCTTCAGGGATCGCGAGCGGCTCGCGTGGACCGATCCCTTCAACCCCGAGGTGTGGGACTACAATATCTCGATCGCGCTCGAGGCGGCGCTCCTCGGCTTCGACGAAATCCAGTTTGACTATGTGCGCTTTCCTGACGCTCCGGGGCTGAAGTTCGCCAAGCCCACCGACATGAAGAGCCGCCTCGCCGCGATCTCCGGCTTTCTGGCCGAAGCGCGGCGGCGCCTAACTCCCTACAATGTGTTCCTCGCCGCCGACATCTTCGGCTACGTGACGTGGAACCTCGACGACACCCATATCGGGCAGCGGCTCGAGGAACTCGCGCCCATCGTCGATTACATCTCGCCAATGCTGTATCCGTCGTGCTTCCAGTTCGGCATTCCAGGCTATCGCAATCCGGTCGCGCATCCTTATGAAATCGTTTTTCTCTCGCTGCAGAATGCGCGCGAACGCGGCATCCCCTCGAATCGGTTTCGCCCGTGGCTGCAGGCGTTTCGCGATTACGCCTTCGACCGTCGACAGTTCACCGGAACACAGATAAGGGCGCAAGTTTCGGCCGCCGAAAAGTTCGGCTCCGACGGCTGGATGCTGTGGAATCCGCGCAACCAGTACACCGCCGACGGGCTGAAAATCGAGGGCGCGCCGTGCAAGCATGACGCTCCGGAAGTGATACAATCGGCGCAATGAGGATCCTGGCGGCGTCTTTCTCGCACCGTCTGATCGCGGCGCTCGCGTTGCAGTTGCTCGCCGCTATTCCTGCAACATCGGCATCTGCCGGTACTGCTTTGTCCGCGCGCTTGCGCGCCGCGGACCTGCAAAGAATCGACCCCATCGTCCAGTCTGAAATCGAAGCAGGAAGAATCCACGGCGCCGTCGTCGAGGTCGGGCAAGGCAACCAGCTCGTTTATCGCCGGGCGTTTGGAGATCGCGAGCTCGAGCCCCGGCGCGCCGCGATGACCGCGGACACAATTTTCGATCTCGCCTCGCTGACCAAACCCATTGCAACCGCGGTCGCGATAATGCAGCTTCGCGAGCGCGGCAGGATCGACCTCGACGCACCGGTCGCGACTTATTGGCCCGCCTTCGCTCGCAACGGCAAGGAACGCATCACGATTCGCCAGTTGATGACGCACTATTCCGGCCTCGCGCCAGACCTGGACCTAAACCGCAAATGGACCGGCTACTCGACCGCAATCAAGCTGGTCGAGGATGCGCAGCCGCTTCATCCCTCCGGCGCGCACTACGAATACAGCGACATCAACTTCGAGGCGCTTGGCGAAGTGGTTCGGCGCGTCGCGAAGGTTCCCCTCGACGATTACTGCCGGATCAACATTTTCGCGCCGCTCGGAATGGCTGACACCGGCTTCAGGCCGCCAGCGCGACGACTCAATCGGATTGCGCCAACAGAATACATCGACGGCAAGTTGCGCATTGGCGACGTCCACGATCCGACTGCCGCGCGGATGGGAGGCCTCGCGGGTCATGCCGGACTGTTCTCTACCGCGAGCGACCTGGCGATTTTCGCAAGAATGCTGCTCGACGGCGGGCGCGCGGGCACGGCCACGATTCTCTCTGCGCGTTCGATCGATGAAATGACGATTCCTCAATCGCGGGCCGACGTGGTCGATGCGAGCCACCCGCGCGGGCTGGGATGGGATCTGGGCGCGCCACTGTGTGCGAATCGTGAGCAACTCTTGCCGGTCGGCTCCTACGGCCATTTCGGATTCACCGGCACGATGCTGTGGATCGATCCCATATCTTCGACCTATGCGATCATCCTGACCAACCGCACGTATCCGAACGACGCGGGTGATGCGGGCCCGTTGCGCCACGCAATTCTCGCGCTGATATCGAATCGCCTCGGTTCCCTTTCCGAGGATCGCATCGTCGAGGGTCGGCCTTCCTTGAACTCCTTCTGCGCGTTGGTTAAGCGCCCTTCCGCTCAAACCACGGTTGTGAGCGGCGCCGACGTATTGGCGGCTAACGGATTCGCCCAACTCAAGGGGACGCGCGTCGGATTGATCACCAATCAAACCGGCGTCATTCAAGCCGGCACTCGCGATATCGAGGCGCTCTCACACGCGAGCGGACTGACGCTGCGCGCGATCTTCAGTCCCGAGCACGGCCTGCACGGCGACCTCGATGAAAGCGTCGCGCCGGGCATCGAGCCACTAACGGGCCTGCACTTCTTTAGCCTGTACGGAGAGACGCGGCGACCGAGTGACGCGATGCTCGAGGGCGTCAATGTGGTGGTGTTCGACGTTCAGGACTCCGGCGCGCGTTTTTATACCTACGTCACGACTATGGCCTATGCGATGGAGGAAGCGGCGCGCCGCGGCATCGACTTCTATGTGCTGGATCGTCCGAATCCGATTTCGTCCGCCGTCGTGCAAGGCCCGCTCATGGATGCCGACTTGAAATCGTTCACCGGATATTTCCCGCTGCCGACGCGCCACGGCATGACGGTCGGCGAGTTGGCCGGGATGTTCAATCGCGAAAACCACATCGGCGCGCGCCTGCACGTGATTAAGATGCGCGGCTATGCGCGCTCCGAATGGTTCGATCAAACGGGGCTGCGATGGACGCCACCCTCGCCCAACCTCCGGACGCTTGCGGAAGCGACGCTTTATCCTGGCGTTGCGATGATCGAGGGCGCCAATGTGAGCGTCGGGCGCGGGACCGACACTCCATTCGAATTGGTGGGCGCGCCATGGATCGATTCTGCCGCGCTGCTCTCTTACCTCGACCAGCGAAAGATTCCGGGCGTTCATTTTCAATCAGCCGATTTCACTCCGTCCGCTGACACCTATGCGGGCCGGAGCTGCCACGGAGTGCGGATTTCCCTCGACGACCGCCTCGCGCTCGATTCGCCCGCGCTTGGAATCGAGTTGATTGCCGCGCTGCATCATTTGTACGCGAATGATTTCAAAATCGACGCGACGCTCTCGATGGTTGGTTCGCGCCGAACGCTCGAGGAAATCAAGTCGGGCGTGGATCCCGGGCAGATCGTCGCGCAGTGGCAACCAGAGCTGGAGAATTTCCGCATCCTGCGCGCGCGCTATCTGCTCTACTAGCCTTCGCTTTCATCTTTCGCCTCGAGCGCCGCCAAATAGAGCGAGCCATCTGGAAGCCGATGAGTGCGCGTGTACGGGGACGATGCCGGGTGGGTCACATCCGCGCAAACGCGCGAGTATTTCGGTCGGGGTCGCGGTCATAGTTACCCATACCGCCGATACCCGACGATAGAACAGGCCAAGTGAAGGTCAAGTTTCAGGATATTATCGGCGGTCAAACGGAATCGGCCAAGTCACCCCAGATCTGGCGCTTGATGGCCTCGGAAATCACCTCAGCCAATACCTTATTTGCAGCGTGAGTAACATCGGTCCCGGCTACGTTCAAAAGTTTCTTAACGCTAATGACTGCCAGAGGTGTTCTGGCAGACTCTTGGACCAGTTCACGAATCCCCGATTTGAGTTCGTCACGCTGCTCGATGGATAATTTGTCTGAATCATCTGAGAGTTGGAATGCAAGTTCAAGGGCAAGAGAGGTCCATGGGTATGGCGATCCACAATGCACGCAGAATTTTGGCGGTGGGTCTTCGCTCAAGCGCAACACCTCCGGGAATCCGCCGGGAATCGCGCGACCACACTTCAGGCATTCTGTGATTGTATTGCTTCCGCACCGTTCGCAAAATGCCTTGTTGAACTCTGGCATATCTCGGAATCTCGTATTTGCGACGTGTCCAGCAATGCAGATTTGCGCGATGTCTCGCGTTCCACGAGCTGATTGCATCGAATTGTCCTCTACTGAATCGATTTCTGCGCGAAAGCCACGGAGAAATTCACTAAGCATTTCGATTTCGGTCTGGAATATACTCTCACTGTCTGTGATCGCGAATGCCCTCTTCTTAAACTCAAATGCCTGAGCTTCTTCAGTCGAGACTCGCCGCAACTCGGTGAGAGCCCTTCGTTTCCATCTGTCGAGCCGTTCATAGGCGGCGGTCAGCGAATCACTTTGTGCCAGCTCTAAGAGTGCCTGCAGCAATTCATCGACAATGCTAGCGCACTGGGCTGCGGGGAGTAGGAGATGACTGGTTGTGCTCACGGGCCTCCTAGAGCTTCGGTTGTACGGCACCGCCTTGTGGCATTTCCGTGTGCAAACCTTGACCCGACTCGAATTGCTTGTCGTTTGAATGCTGGATTGCCTCGAAATAATTTCCGATTGCTTACCACAGCGATCATGCCACCGCCTCCAGACAAACTTAGCCGATTTTACACTCCAGTGTAAGAACGGCCGCAATTACTTTGCACAGCATCAAGATCGCACCGCCTCCTCCTTCTCGCCCGCAAGGCCAGTCTAATCGCGGACTGCGGACGACTGTTCCGGCCGTTTCTCGAGAAATGCTCGCAGCGGTCCTCGGATTGGTGGAACGATTCGAACTTCGAGCGGCTTGCACTACCAGTTTCAGGAACTTGACACTTCCTGATGTGCGCCGAAAACTATTGGCTGCACTCGATTATCTTGCTGGCAATTGCTACGGTCTAAGGAAATGAGCTCGCGGCCTCAAAGGTTATACCACTATCAGCCGATCGGTACATCCGAGATGATGGGTTGGATCGAGCGCGCATTGTTGCGCCATGAGATTTACCTTTCTAGTGGCCTGTAACAGTGACATTGGTATCGGGTTAGTGTATCGTAAGGGATGCTTGATGGAGAGCTTGGATTGGCCCCGAGGGAGCGCAAGGAACTGAGGGATAGAGTGCGCTCGCGCACCCTGCCAGCCGAGGATGTGC